>NZ_CABVDF010000063.1:0-13105 GCF_902497045.1 uncultured Blautia sp.
TAAAGGAGACTCAACTTGAAAGAAAATCTATCTCTGTACCATATTTTCTATACTGTCGGAAAAACCGGAAATATTTCTCTAGCTGCCAAAGAGCTGTATATCAGCCAGCCTGCAGTCAGCCGCGCAGTACAAAAACTTGAAACAAATCTTGATACCCGGCTTTTTAAAAGAAGTTCCAGAGGTGTTTTTCTGACCGCCGACGGAAAACTCCTTTTCGACAAGATCAAAGCAGCTTTTGAGCTTGTTGCAGAAGGAGAGAATTCCATCATCCATAACCGTTCCCGAAAAACGCCTCACCTGAGACTGGGTACCAGCACCACACTTTGCCGCTATGTACTTCTGTCCCATTTAAAGCCCTACATCTCTGCAAATCCGCAGGTACGGATCAGTATTTCCTGCCAGGATACCTACCAGACTCTCCGGCTTCTTGAAGAAGAAAAGATTGATCTAGGGCTGATCGGCAAGCCCCGAAATCTCCATGGCTGCTGTTTTCGACCGATTATGAAAGTAAATGATACTTTTGTGGCCGCTACACAGTATCTTTCCGCCCAACAGAAGCTTTATCCTGATGAGCCTTTATCTCATAATGCGGTATTTATGATGCTTGACGAAGAAAACATTTCCCGACAGACCATAAATTCCCGCCTAAAAGAGCATAACATGGAGCCAGTCCATATACTGGAGGTCAGTACCATGGATCTCCTTATTCAGTTTGCAGAAACAGGTCTTGGAATTGCCGGCGTTGTCCGTCAGTTCGTAGAAAAAGAATTAGAAAAGGGAAGTCTCTCAGAAGTTTCCATGGGATTTACTTTCCCTGAAAGAGAAATTGGATTTGTATGCAGAAAAAAGGAAGAAGCTTTTCCTCTTCTTCAATATTTTTTTACGGAAAATTAACCGTTATTCTGCTTTATATCCTGATAAAGACAGTCAAAAACCCTCTGCCAAATGACAGAGGGTTTTATTTTTTAGTTGTTGATCAGTTTGTCTTCTCCATTCCAGCTGTACAGCTTACGGATCTCTTCTCCCACTTTCTCAGACTCGTGTTCAGCAGCAAGCTTTCTCATTGCTTTAAAGTGAACCTGTCCGCCTGCCGAAGACATATCCAGAAGGAAATCTTTTGCAAAAGTTCCATCCTGAATGTCGGAAAGAATTTTTTTCATTGCTTTCTTTGTATCTTCTGTAATAATCTTCGGTCCTGTAATATAATCGCCATATTCAGCAGTATTGGAAATAGAATATCTCATTCCAGCAAAACCAGACTGGTAAATCAGATCTACGATCAGCTTCATCTCATGAATACACTCAAAATATGCATTTCTCGGATCGTATCCTGCCTCGCAAAGAGTCTCAAAGCCTGCCTGCATAAGAGCACACACACCACCGCAAAGAACTGCCTGTTCTCCAAAAAGATCTGTTTCTGTCTCTGTACGGAAAGTTGTTTCAAGAACCCCTGCTCTTGCTCCGCCAATTCCCAGAGCATATGCCAATGCCATATCAAGAGCCTTGCCTGTAGCATCCTGCTGAACAGCTACCAGACACGGAACTCCTTTGCCTGCCTGATACTCACTTCTAACTGTATGTCCAGGACCTTTTGGAGCGATCATAGTTACATCTACATTCTTTGGCGGAACAATGCATCCAAAATGAATATTGAAACCATGAGCAAACATCAGCATGTTTCCTTCTTCCAAATTCGGCTCGATATCATTTTTGTAAAGAGCTGCCTGCTTCTCATCATTGATAAGAATCATGATAATATCTGCTTTTTTTGCCGCTTCAGCTGCTGTATATACCTCAAATCCCTGGTCTTCTGCTTTTTTCCAGGATCTGCTACCCTCATACAGACCAATGATCACATGACATCCTGATTCTTTTAAATTCAGGGCATGAGCATGTCCCTGGCTGCCATAACCGATAATGGCGATGGTTTTACCATCCAGTAAACTTAAATTACAGTCTTCCTGATAAAAAATCCTGTTTGCCATTTTCTTTTCCTCCTAAGCTTTTTATAAATTTTTTCATAATATATCGTCAAGGGGTGTTTCCCTCAGCAATCTGTACTGATTAAAGGAAAGTTATATCTGATGCACCTCTGGAAAGACCTGTGATACCTGTTCTTGCAAGTTCAAGGATTTCATAATCCTCCAGAAGCTTTACAAATGCTCCAAGCTTGCTTTTGCTTCCTGTCAGCTCAATCACAAGAGACTCCTTTGCCACATCAATAACATTTGCACGGAAAATATTTGCGATAGAAATGATTGCCTCTCGCTGCTCCGGCTTTGCTGCCACTTTTACCAAAACCAGTTCACGGCTTACACTGTTATCCGGTTCCAGAACCTTGATATCTCTTACATCTACCAGCTTGGCAAGCTGTTTTGTGATCTGTTCCAGGATCAGTTCATCTCCGCTGCATACAACGGTCATCCTGGAATAACGTTCATCTGCAGTAACACCAACTGAAAGACTGTCAATATTATACCCTCTTCGACTGAACAGCCCGGAAATACGGCTTAGTACACCTGCGGTATTATCTACTAACAGGGACAAAATTCTCTTTTGCATATCACACCTGCTTTCACCACTTTAATCTTGTAAATTTTTAACTTATAAAAACTCTGCATGAATATCATTATAGCAATAATCACCCATTTGTCAATGAATTTTTTTACAATTCATACAAGATATTTATTTTTTAGCGTCTCAATGGATTTTGGATTCAGATAGAGTGCTTTCTTCATAAAATTCTCTACAGAACCATAATCCTGTTCTATCGTTTTGAAGACTGTATCCAGATATTCACCCTTTACTTTAAACAAAATCCGTACTTTATCCATGATCCGGCTGTCTACAATAGTCTTTGTCTCCAGATAACGGATCATATGCTGCATCTCTTCTTCCAGGTACAGATTTGTTTTCATGAAATCTTCCTGTATAGTCTTTCTTGGCACCCCCAATGCACAAAGAAGCAAAGCTGTTCCTACTCCTGCCCGGTCCTTCCCGGCACTGCAGTGCCACAGTATCGCCCCTTCCTCGTGATTCAAGATCACATCCATAAAACGTGCATACTGTCTCACTGAATACTGATCCCGAACAAGGTTCTGATACTGCTTATGTAAAAAGTCATCTGGAATCCTGTCAAATTTACTTATCATATCCATAAGATTTCCAGCCTGGGAAATTCCTGCTGTTTCCTCATCTATAATGGGAATCTCATGATATTTCACTCCTTCTATGACAATATCCGGTTTTTCCAGAATCTCATACCTTGTCCGAAAATCGATCACTTCTGTCAGATGATATTCTTCTGTCAGAATATCCTGATCCGACAGAGAAACATGATAAAGGCTTCCGCTGCGGAGAAGGCGTTTCGGCAGTATATGCCTTCCGTCCTCTGTGACTAACGCTCCCAGATCTCTGGTATTTGGCAGACTTTGAAGGTGGATTTTTCCACCTTTTGGAAAACCAATGATAATATTCGGATTCAACGCTTTCAAAAGCTGAATGCAATCCTGGATTTCTCTGTCTGTCATATCAAATTTGTATCGTTTTCTTCGTCTTGTAACAACTACCAGATAACTGGCGCTGATCTGCTTCTGACCACCGCCGTCCACACCCTCCTGTCTTTTATAAACCCATAAAATATCTCTGCATGGCAGGTGGTTTGTCATCATATGTCTGGTGAACACCAGATTTCCATTTTCAATTTTTATTTTTCCATATTTCATAATGCTTCCTCCACCCCAAAACCTCTCCATACAGTTTCTGTACGATTTCCCTTTTCTTATGTTTTTCTTTTTTGATCAGCCTTCACCAATTCTTCTGATCATTCTGTAAACTGTTTCCAGACTATATGGAAAAATCTGTTCATCGATTTCCATCTGCGGATGATGAAGAGGATGTTCGTGTCCCGGCACTGCCGCCAAAAAGACAAGAAAAATCCCCCTTGTCCTCTGGAAATACCGATAGGCATTATCTCCGGCAAGAAAAAGCTGATCCTCTCCTTCCAGAACAAATCTTTCTCCAAAGACATCCCTTCCGATTTCTTCCGCAAACCCGGTAAACTCCGGATCATTTGCAAAAGAAAGCACCGGCTCCTTCAAAATACTTAAATTCAGTTCTGCTCCTGTTTCTTCTTCCACTCTTTTCAGTCTGTTTTCCAGTTCATTATACAAAGCCCGGAAGTCCTCTTCTCTGCATGCACGGATGTTTCCGGTCAGCTGCATGGAATCCGCGATGATATTCGTATATTCTCCTCCATGAGCTGTTCCGATCCCCACAAGACAGGGTGCGGCGCTCTTATAGGAACTGTTCAGGTCATGTACTTCCTGAATTGCCCTTGCTCCTGCATAAATACTGTCAATTCCCTTATTCGCTTCGCTCCAGTGGCTTGCCTTTCCCTTTACATCAATGCCGATTCCTGCGATCATAGCTGATGCCTGCCCCTCATGGATCGCCATGCCGAAAGGCATATCCACTGCAAAATGAAACATCAGAAACGCATCCGGAACCGGAGTTTCCAATGCTCCTGCAGCAATCATCCTTTTTGCCCCTTCTCCTATCTCCTCTGCCGGTTCAAAAAGAAATCGCACATTAACCGGAAAACTGTCTTTTTCCTCTGCAAGAATACCACAGAATGTAAGTGCCACCGCAAGAATCCCATCATGTCCGCAGGCATGCATACAGCCCTGGTTTCTTGACGCAAAAGGAAGATCTGTCTTTTCCTCCATTGGAAGTCCGTCCATTTCCGCTCTGAGAACTACTGTCTTATCTCTGTGTTTAAGTTCCGGCAGCTCAGCGATCATCCCTGTAGGCGGGACAAATGTAATTTCATACCCCAGCCTTTCCAAATAAGTTCTGATATATGCTGATGTTTTTTCTTCCTGAAGTCCAAGTTCCGGGTACATATGAAAATATCGTCTGTGCTGAAGAAGCTCCTCTTCATATTTTGCAAAATCTTTCATTGATTTCTTATCTCTTTACTATTTTCTGTCTAAAGTATTCTTTAAAATGTTAAAACTCAAACATGATCACCACGGATCAGCCCCAGTGCTTCCAGACCATTTCTTATTCCATAATGAAACATATCTGTCGTTATATGATCTGCCAGTTCCAGAATTTTCTGGGATGCATTTCCCATTGCCACCTTAGTGGCTGCATACTCAAACATGGAAAGATCGTTGTTGCTGTCTCCAAAAACCACTGTGTCTTCCCAGGGAATATCAAAAAGTCTGCATACAGCGGCAATTCCCACTGCCTTATTGCATCCTTTTGGCACGAATTCAATAGTCGTTCCCACGAACGCATTGTTTTCGTGACGTATCACATCATACCAGGGAGATAATTCTCTGACAGCCAGCTGATCGTCACAGCCGTCTGTCATCTTGGCGCTGATCTTATTGATTTGGAGACAGGATTCATTGCCTGCAATAGGTTTCCATTTTGGTCCCAGAGCCTCTGTGATCAGATCTCTGTACCAGTTTACCTCCGTGGTATACTCATCCTTATCGTAATACATGTAGTCTGCTCCCTCCATCACCGGGATCAGTCCATATTTTCTCAGAATTTCAACTGACTTTTGTGCAACGTCTGCAGGCATTTCTCTGTTAAAAAGCCTCTGACCGTTTTTTTCAATAGTCGCCCCACAGGCGCTGATCATTCCGGTAAAAGGAATCTGCTCCAGATACCAGGGAACAAAAGCACGGCTCCGTCCGGTACACAGCCACGCTTCATGTCCGTTTTCCACTAATTGGGTGATTGCTCTGACTGCACTGTCCGGCACACCTTTTTTTATGTCACAGACCGTTCCGTCAGCATCAAAAAATACCGCTTTCCTACTCATCTTTCTTTTCCTCAGATTTTCTGTTCCATTTTACTATTCAAAAAACAGTTCCGCCGCTTTTATAAGACTATAAGTATCTTTTACTCCCGCTGTTTCATAAGGAGAATGCATTGCCAGCTGCGGAAGTCCAATATCAACCGTATTTACCGGAACCTGTGTGTTGGATATATTTCCAAGAGTGGAGCCGCCAGCCATATCCGAACGGTTTACAAAAGTCTGGAACGGTACTTCCGCTCTGGTACAGATATCTTTAAATATGGCCGCTGAAACAGCGTCTGTACAATATTTCTGGTTAGCATTGTACTTGATCACAATTCCTTTATTAAGAAGCGGACGATTGACAGGATCTGTCATATCTGTATAATTCGGATGGAGGGCATGGGCATTATCTGCGGAAATCATAAAACTGTCTGCCAGAGACATCAGATACTCCTCATAAGTCCTTCCCAGTCCGGAATTAATGCGAAGCAGAGTATCCTTCAGGAATGTGGACGCAGCTCCCTGTTTGGTACCGCTTCCCACTTCTTCATTGTCCATAACACAATGAACTGCGATGCTTTTCTTTTTTTCTCCTGAAAGAAGACCTTCCATAGAAGCAAAAGCGCACTGAAGGTCATCCAGCCTTCCCGCTGAAACAAACTCCTTTTCTGCTCCCCATACTGCTCCTCTTGTCCGGCTGTAAAGAAACAGGTCGTGACTTAAAATATCTTCCTCGCGTACTCCTGCTGCCTCAGCAAGCGTTTTGCCAAAAGTCTCCTCTGTCCCTGCCGTACCATAAAGAGGCAAAAGGTCTTTCTGCGGATTATATGCATAACCGGAATTTACCTCACGGTTCATATGGATTGCCAAGCTGGGGATCATCAGAAGATCTCTGTCAATATCCACCAGTTTTTCTTTGATCTCTCCTTTTTCTGAAACAATGACTCTTCCTGCCACAGAAAGCGGACGATCAAACCATGGAGACATCAGCATACCGCCGTATTTCTCCACATTCAGTTTCACATAGGCTTTTTCTACAGTAATCTCCGGATTTTCTTTAATTTTAAATGTAGGCGAATCGCTGTGGCTTGCCATTATATGGAAACGCCTAGGCGCATTCTCCGGAATAGAAAATGCAATCAGCGCCGAATTATTTCTTGTAACCATATACTGACCGCCGGGGATCAGTTTCCAGTAATCTTTTTCGAAAAGTTCCTGAAATCCCTGTTCTGCCAGTATATTCTTCATTGTATCTACTGCATGAAAAGCGGTAGGGCTTTTTCTGATAAATGTAAGAAGTTTCTCTGCTGTTTCGTAATACATATCCTGCTGCTCCTTTATCTTTTGACTCCTTTCCATTATACGGTAAAATTCACTGTAACGCAATGGAAAAACCTGATTAAAGCAAAGCGGGCAAGTCTCTCATGACAAAGAACAAAAAGGCTGCGGCTCAAATGAACCACAACCTTTTTCAGAAGCTGTCTTAAGAACAGTCCTGCATATTTTTAGATTCCGGCAAGCTTCAGTACATCCGGTACTTTTGATTCCCATCCTAATGCCATAATATGTACACCCTGACAATATGGTTTACATTCTCTGATGATACGGGCAGCAATCTCTACTCCGGTAATACCTGCTTTCGTCTTTTCTTTATCAGCTTTCAGTTCATTGATCATATCTTCCGGAACATGAACACCTGCAACATTTGCATTCATGAATCTTGCCATTCCGACAGATTTCGGAATGATGATACCAATCTGAACCGGTTTTCCAAACTGTTTTGCTTTTTCCATAAATTTAATGAATTTCTCCGGCTCAAAAACAGCCTGAGTCTGGAAGTAATCAGCACCTGCGCGTACTTTACGCTCCATTTTTGCAAGCTGAGCGTCCACAGAGTCGCTGCACGGAGATACTACTGCACCCTTCGCAAATTTAGGAGGTTCCCCAACAAGCTGATTTCCACCAAGGTCAACACCTTCCTCCAGCTGTTTTACCGCATGGATCAGAGAAACAGAATCCAGGTCAAAAACAGGCTTTGCCTGAGGATGATCCCCCATCTTTGTATGGTCGCCTGTCAGAAGAAGAAGGTTCTCAATTCCCAGCATGGCAGCACTGAGGAGATCAGACTGCAGCGCAATACGGTTTCTGTCACGGCATGTCAGCTGAAAAATCGGGGTAAGTCCCTCATCCTTAAGAGCCTTACATACGCCCAGGGAACCAAGACGCATAACGGAAGACTGATTGTCTGTTACATTTACTGCTGTAATATCACTTAAATATGTTTTTGCTTCTTCCAGCAATCCTTCAATATGAATTCCTTTTGGCGGTCCTACTTCCGCTGTTACTGCAAATTCACCACGTTCAAATGCTTCAGTAATTTTCATAGTACATTGCTCCTACTCTATAATTTTTAACCGTTATCTTATTTTGACACTTCGTCATCTGTTGCAAAATTACGAATCTGGGTGGGGCACTTCAATACATCCAGGCGTCCAATCTGTGCAAGACGTCTGTAAATACGTTCCCATCCACATTCCATTTCGCTGTCTACTTCACATTTGCCATCTTTGCAGCCGCCGCACTGCCCATTTACAAGGCTCTTGGAGCAGGCAGTAATCGGACAGATGCCTCCGGTTAAGTTCAGATAACATTCGCCGCACTGGTCACAGTCATATTCCAGAGGAGTAACTCCCTGGAATCCCGGAAGAGGATATGTATCGCAGGCTGCATATACCGGTTTATCTTCCAGATATTCTGCGATTGTCTGCACGCCCACTCCACAGGAAAGGACCAGAACCACATCAGCCGCTTCAATCTCACCCATATGTTTCTGGAGACGAAGCTTCATGTTTTCCGGATTACAGATATAGTCGGTTGTAATAAATCCTGTCAGCTTCCCGTCAGCAGCCAGCTCCTTGCGGAGTTCTACGGATTCTTTTTCCGGGAAACGGACTTCCTTACATCCCTGGCAGTTGATCATAAATACTTTTTTTCCGTCCACCAGTGATGCGATAATTTCTTTCGATTTCAGTTCGGTAATCAGCATATCACTTCATCTCCCTTATCGCATTTTTTCCGGCTTTGATCTTGCTTACTAACGGAATCTTGGAGGAACAGATGAACTCACAGGAACGGCATTCCACACAATCCATAACGTTCATATCCTTCATTCCCTGCCAGTTCTGCTCATCCGCATATTTTGCAAAATACAGCGGTGAAAGTTCCATTGGACAGACGTCTACACAGCGTCCGCACTTGATACATTCCATTGGCTGTGTCTGATCAGTGTCAACCACAATGATTCCATTGGAACCCTTCATCATCGGAACGTCCAGATCGGTAAGCTCGAATCCCATCATAGGACCGCCCATTTTGATCTGTACATCATCATCTGTAGTACCGCCGCAATAGTCAATCATTTCTTTTACGCTGGTACCTATCTTCACAATATAATTTCCAGGATTTTTGATCTTTTCACCTGTTACAGTTGCAACACGCTCGATCAGCGGCATACCTGTCCGGATCGCGTCAGAAATTGCTTTGACTGTACTGATATTGCTGACTACAACGCCTACGTCTGCCGGAAGACCTCCACGCGGAACAGTTCTTCCTGTTACACGCTTGATCAGACTCTTTTCTGCACCCTGAGGATATTTTGTTCTGGCTGTAACAACCTCGATGTTGTCGCAGTCTGCAAGCTTCTCCTCCATAAGCGCAATGGCGTCCGGCTTGTTGTCCTCAATTACAATGATGCCCTTTTGTGCATCCACAGTTTTAAGAACTGCCTTTAATCCATAAATGATGTCATCTGCAAACTCCAGAAGAACTCTGTGGTCTGCAGTAAGAAGAGGTTCGCATTCGCAGCCGTTAAGGATAACTGCTTCGATTGGTTTGTTTGGTTTCAGCTTCACTGCTGTCGGGAAACCTGCACCGCCCATACCTACGATACCCGCTTCACGGACAATCTCAATGATCTCATCCGGTGTAAGCTCCTCATAGCCTTTATGCGGTTTTACAGATTCATGCAGAGTATTTTTTCCATCAGATTCAATTACAACAGCCATGACCTCACTGCCTCTGGTGGCATGGAGACGCGGTTCTACCGCAACTACGGTTCCACTGACGCTGGAATGGACAGGCGCACTGATAAAAGCAGAGGCTTCACCAATCTTCTGACCTACTTTAACGGTATCTCCTACCTGCACTACAGGAGATGCCGGGGCACCCAGATGCTGTGACATGGAAATCACAACTGTCTTTGGTTCCGGAAATCTTGCCAGTGCAATATGTTCGCTGAGTTCTTTACGCTCAGATGGATGAACGCCGCCGTAATAACCTGCAAAACGTTCTTCACGCACAGCATTTACATAATTACGGATCACATTAACATTTACTTTGGAATAATCACGAAGCTGAACCGGCTGATTTAAAAATTCTTCCAGACGTCCCTGTTTTTCAAGTCTTCTGTAGATTTTTTCCCATGCGCAGTCTTTATTGCCATCAACCTCACATTTGCCGTCTTTTGCGCCGCCGCACTGTCCGTTCACAAGGCTCTTGGAGCAGTCAACGATAGGGCAGATACCTCCGGTGATATTCAGATAGCACTGTGCACATGCATCACAGCTTTTTTTTGTAAGAGCCATTCCGTGATGTCCGGTATAATTCAGAGAATTGCTGGCTGCATAAACTGGTTTACCAGCAAGATCTGCAACAGTCTGGATACCCAGTCCGCAGGAGATCACGATTACATTTTCTGTTCCCTCCGGAATGATATTCTGAAGTTTCTTTTCTGTCAGAGTCTTGTTGCACAGGAAATCAACCCTGATGCTGCCTGTAACTGTTTTCCCCTGTTCAACAGCAAATTTTTCAAACTCACTACATTCCGGTTCATCCACAGTTTCAAATTCTTTAAAGCATTTGTTGCAGGCAACAATGAACAGGTTGTCTTTATCGGCTAACAATTCTGCCAGTTCATCGTTACTTTTTAACTTGTACTTGGTGTAGTTTTCCAATTGCTCACCTTCCTTATCCATTTGATACACAAACATTTTGCTTCTTTGTTTAAATTATTTTTCCCTCTGCCCGGAAAAATAACAGACAAAGTACTCAGCTTGCATTAATACAATTCAGTATAACATATATTAGCCATATTTTCCAGTTTAAATATAGGCTTTTAGACACAAATATACATTATAAACAAAAATAACCTTTTCCTCATTCTTCTCTTTTCAGTCTCGGAAGATTCCATCTGAAATGTGCTGCCAGATAACGTATCAGGATCACTACAGCAGAGGCTCCCACCATTGCAGCTACCGTGCCAAAACTGCGGTACAGGTAAACACAGGAAAAAGCGCCCACAATAGATGCGCAGGCATAAATATGCTTTACAAAAATATATGGCGGCACGCCTGCCATCATATCTCTCAAAAGCCCTCCGCCTACTCCGGTAATGGTTCCCAGAAATACCAGAAGAAAGGTATTGTCCACATATCCGTGTCGAATCCCTGTATGAACGCCAACCACTGTAAAAATCCCCAGGCCTATGGTATCCATGATCAGCATAAAACGATCATAAATCTCCCTGAAGTGTCCTTCCAGAAGCTCTTTTTTCAGATACAGCACTCCAAAAACCACGCATGAAGTCAGTGTCGCTACAATAGTGTATACCGGTTTCTGGAACATTCCCGGAGGAATGATGCCAAGAACAATGTCACGGATCATACCACCGCCAACTGAAGTAACTACTCCAAGAACACAGACACCAAAAATATCCATTTTTCTCCCCACGCCTACCATAGCGCCGGAAGCCGCAAAAGCAATGGTTCCTATGATTTCCATAATAAATGTAATAATTTCCTGCATAACCCAAAACTCCCCTAAATATTTTTCTAAATTTTTCAGCTGTATTTTCACTGTCCGGAACCCATATTTTTCCGAATCCTCCAATAATAAACAAATCCTGTTACGTCTGCCAGAATCCAGCCCACAGGAATCGCCCACCAAATGGCATTCACCCCAAACTGCGGCATCGGAGCCAGAAGATAAGCAAGCGCCACCCTGGTTCCCAGTGAAATAACCGTCAGAACCAGCGACATTACAGGTTTCTCCACCCCTCTGTATAATCCATACAAAAGAAACAGACATCCGATTCCCCAGTAAAAAACTCCTTCAATATGAAGATAATTTACCCCTGCATTTACAATAGCAGGCTGCGGATCCGTCAGAAAAATTTCTACCAGAGGCGCGGCAAAGATCCATACGATCACAGATATGACAAGACAGAAACTCACGGAAACTTTTACTGCCATTCCGGAGGCTTTTCTGATCCTCTCATATTTCCTGGCTCCGTAATTCTGAGAAACAAAAAGAGAAAAGGCATTTCCAAATTCCTGCGCGGGCATATATGCCAGAGTATCAATCTTTACGGCAACTGCAAATGCAGCCATGATCACCGTTCCAAAACTGTTCACCAGTCCCTGGATCATCAGGATTCCAAAATTCATTACCGACTGCTGGGCACAGGTAAGAACAGAATACTGCATGACACGGTTCAAAATAGATTTTTCCATACGCATATACTGCTTTTCTATTCTAAGAACCGGAACCCTCCACAAAGTGTAAACAGCAATTCCAATCCCGGCTGCCATCTGTGCGATCACTGTTGCCGCAGCCGCACCTTCCACCCCTTTTCCAAGTCCGGCTACAAACCAGAGATCCAGGATAATATTTAAAACAGAAGACACAGCCAGAAACCACAAAGGAACGACAGAATTTCCCACTGCCCGGAGCAGACATGCAAAAAAATTATATAAAAAAACAAACAGGATCCCTGAAAAAATGATCCGTATATATTGATACATCAGAGGATAAACTTCCTCCGGTATCTGCAGAAGTTTCAGTATTGGCCTTGTCCAAATAAATACTGCTGCATTCATGACAATTGTAACAATTCCAACAAATACAAAAGACACCCATATGCTTTTTTTCAATTCCTGCTGATTGCCCGCCCCATAAGCAATAGAAAAAACAGCGCCGCTTCCCATGCAAAGACCAATGATCACTGAGGTCAGAAATGTCATCAACGTATAAGCCGAGCCTACCGCCGCCAGAGCCTCTGCTCCCAGAAATCTTCCGACTACCATGGTGTCTGCAATATTATAGACCTGCTGCAGAAGGTTTCCCAATATCATAGGAAGCGCAAAAATCAGCATGGTCTTCAGGATTTTCCCCTCGGTAAGATTTTTTTCCGCGTTTACAGTTTTTC
Organism: uncultured Blautia sp.; assembly: GCF_902497045.1. Taxonomy (NCBI): domain Bacteria; kingdom Bacillati; phylum Bacillota; class Clostridia; order Lachnospirales; family Lachnospiraceae; genus Blautia; species uncultured Blautia sp. The sequence continues at coordinate 13,083 of NZ_CABVDF010000063.1, forward strand.
TCATTTTCATAAAATTCTCCTTA
>NZ_CABVDF010000064.1:0-13021 GCF_902497045.1 uncultured Blautia sp.
TTTTGATAATTCATATTTGGTATCATTCTGCAGTTCTCCTTTTTTTGTTTTTATGCGTAAAGAGGCGAAACACCTATGGTAATTTCTTCCAGCACGTCCAGAAGTACCTTTACGGTATCCAAAGAGGTAAACATCGTTACGTTGTTTTCGATGGCTGTCCTTCTGATCGCCAGTCCGTCTTCATAATGAACGCCGGATAAAATGGCTCTTGTGTTAATGACATAGCTTACATAGCCGGATCTTATCGCTTCCAGAATTTCGGTGCTGTTTTCACTAAGCTTTCTGCGGATACGAGTGCGAATCCCATGCGCTTTCAGAAACTCTCCGGTTCCGACTGTTGCCTCTATATTGAATCCCATTTCATAAAACCGTCGAATAAGAGGCAGCGCCTCTTCTTTATCTTCATCAGCCAGAGTTACCATGACCGTTCCGTAGTTCTGCATTTTCACACCGGAAGCGATTAAGGCTTTATACATGGCTCGAGGAAATTTTCGATCGTATCCTATGGCTTCTCCTGTTGATTTCATCTCAGGGGACAGATACGCATCCATTCCATTTAACTTAGCAAAAGAAAACGCGGGCGCTTTTACATACCAGAAACTCTTTTCTTCCGGATAACATGTGTCGATGCCCTGCTCTTTCAGGCTGATGCCAAGAATCACTCTTGTCGCAATATCCGCCAGAGAATAACCTGTGGCTTTTGATAAAAACGGAACGGTTCTGGATGAGCGTGGATTTACTTCTATAATATACACGTTTTCCTCCTGATCCACAATAAACTGAATATTAAACAATCCTCTGATTCCGATTCCAAGACCTAATCTTCTTGTATAATCCAGAATCACTTCTTTTACATGGTCTGAAATGCTGTAACTCGGATACACACTGATGGAATCGCCGGAATGTACGCCGGTTCTCTCCACCAGTTCCATGATGCCGGGCACAAATACATCCTGACCGTCGCAGATTCCGTCGATCTCCACTTCTTTTCCTCTGATATAATGATCCACTAATACCGGTTTTTCTTCATTGATCTCCACCGCCGTTTTCAGATATTGCCGCAGTTGTTCTTCTTTTGCCACGATCTGCATGGCTCTTCCGCCTAATACAAAGCTCGGACGTACCAGCACAGGATAGCCTATTGCAGCTGCCGCCTTTACACCATCTTCAATATTCGTTACAGCCTGACCTTTGGGCTGCGGAATAGAAAGCGCGGCCAAAAGCTTCTCAAAGGACTCCCTGTTCTCTGCCTTTTCGATCGCCTCGCAGTCTGTTCCGATGATCGTTACGCCTCTGGATTCCAGAGGCTCTGCCAGATTCACGGCAGTCTGCCCTCCCAGCGAGGCGATTACGCCATCCGGCCGCTCCAGTTCAATTACGTTCATCACGTCTTCGACACAGAGAGGTTCAAAATACAGCTTATCGGAAGTCGTATAATCCGTAGAAACTGTTTCCGGATTATTGTTGATCACAATGGCCTCATATCCGGCATTGCGTATTGTTTTTACGGCATGAACTGTCGAATAATCAAACTCTACGCCCTGACCGATTCGGATAGGACCTGATCCAAGCACCAGAATTTTTTTTCTGTCCTCTGCTATCGATTCGTTTTCTTCTTCGTAAGTAGAATAAAAATAAGGGACATAACTGTCAAATTCAGAAGCGCAGGTGTCGATCATTTTATAAACCGGGAACAGATGCATTTCTTTTCTAATGCGAAAGACAGTATCTTCGTCTGTATTCCAGAGCCATGCCACAGCGCGATCGGAAAATCCTCCTCTTTTTGCCTCATGCAGGACGTCCCTGTTCCATGGATTTGCTTTTAACATATTTTCCATTTCTATGATTTTCTTCATTTTTTCCAGGAAAAAGCCGTCAATCTTTGTTTCAAAAGCAATTTGCTGAACATTGCAGCCAAGTCTTAATAATTGTGCAACGGCAAAGATCCTGTCGTCCGTTCCTGCTTTTATATAGGAAAGAAGCTCTTCCCTTGTCTTTTCATCGAATTTCTCCATATATAGATGAAATACTCCCGTTTCCAGGGAACGGATCGCCTTTAACAGACTTTCTTCAAATGTTCGTCCAATGCTCATCACCTCTCCGGTCGCTTTCATCTGCGTGCCTAACTTTTGATTGGCATCTGCAAACTTATCAAACGGAAAACGAGGCATTTTCGTTACTACATAATCTAAGGCAGGCTCAAAGGAAGCAGGGGTGTTTACAAGGGGGATCTCGTCCAGAGTCATACCTACGCTGATTTTTGCAGACACTCTGGCAATGGGATATCCGCTTGCTTTTGACGCCAGTGCAGAAGAACGGGAAACACGTGGGTTCACTTCGATAACGTAGTACCGGAAAGAATGAGGATCCAGTGCGAACTGTACATTGCATCCCCCTTCCACCCTAAGAGCCCGGATCAGCCTTAGCGCACTGTCTCGCAGCATCTGGTATTCCTTATTCGTCAAGGTTTGGGATGGGCAGACTACGATCGAATCTCCTGTATGGATTCCTACCGGATCCAGATTTTCCATGTTGCACACCGTAATTGCCGTATCATTAGAATCACGAATGACTTCATATTCAATTTCTTTAAAACCTTTAATGCTTTTTTCAACCAATACCTGATGAACCGGCGACAAGGCAAGCGCATTATGAATAAGCCCCAGAAATTCCTGTTCATCGTCTGCAAACCCTCCCCCGGTTCCGCCCAGAGTAAAAGCCGGACGCAGAACTACCGGATAACCGATGGTCTTTGCCGCCTGAAGGGCTTCTTCTGCTGTATTGGCGACAAGGGACGGCAGTACCGGTTCTCCTAATTTTTCGCACAATTCTTTAAACAGTTCTCTGTCTTCTGCCTGCCGGATGCTTTCACTTCCAGTTCCAAGCAGTTCTGTCTGACATTCTTTCAAAACTCCTTTTTTCTCGAGCTGCATTGCAAGATTCAGTCCTGTCTGCCCTCCGATTCCGGGTACTATGGCGTCCGGACGCTCATGGCGGACGATTTTTGCCATATATTCCAATGTAAGAGGCTCCATATAAACTTTATCTGCAATGGCAGGGTCTGTCATTATAGTCGCCGGATTGGAATTGCACAGGATTACTTCATACCCCTCTTCTTTCAGCGCAAGACATGCCTGTGTTCCCGCATAATCAAATTCCGCTGCCTGTCCGATTACAATAGGACCAGAACCAATAACCAGTATTTTCTTTATATCAGTTCGCTTTGCCATGTTTGTTTTCCTCCATCATCTGTATAAATTGATCAAACAAATACCCGCTGTCCTGAGGTCCGGGAGCGCTTTCCGGATGATACTGGACGCTGAAAACATGATCTTTTCTGCAGGCAATTCCTTCTACTGTATGATCCAGCAGATTGATATGGGTCATCTCCAGATCGGTATTTTTCAGACTGGCATAATCTACAGCATAAGAATGATTCTGGGACGTGATTTCTATTTTCCCGGTTTTTAAGTTTTTTACCGGATGGTTTCCTCCCCGGTGTCCGAATTTCAACTTATAAGTCCCCGCGCCATAGGCAAGCCCGATCATCTGATGTCCAAGGCATATTCCAAATAATGGAAAGTTTCCTCTTATTTTCCGTACCAGTTCCAGAACCGGCTTTACATCCTTCGGATTGCCCGGTCCATTAGACAAAAAGACGCCGTCCGGGTTTTGTTTTTGAATTTCTTCATAAGAAGTGTTCCATGGATATACCATGACGCTGCAGCCTCTTGCATTTAAACTTCGTATAATATTTTCTTTTATTCCGCAATCAATGGCCGCCACAAGATAATTTTCCTGTTTGGCGGCACAGTATCTTATTTCTTTAGAACTGACCTTTTCTACGGCATCTTTCGGAATCTCAAATCCTGCCAGTTTTTTCAATCCTTCTTCCGGCGATGTCTGCGCATCTGTAAGCAGCGCCTTACAACTTCCGAAATCCCGGATCTTTCTTACCAGTTTTCTCGTATCAATGCCGTAAATACCGGGAATATGATACTGTTTCATCACCTCGTCCAGCGTGGCGGCGCTGCGGAAATTGGAAGGAATATCATTATAATCTCTCACGGCAAGCCCGCCGATGGAAGGTTGTTTTGTCTCAAAGTCTTCTTTTGCAATCCCGTAATTTCCGATCAACGGATATGCCATAACAACGGTCTGATATGTGTAGGATGGATCAGAAAGGATCTCCTGATACCCAACCGGCGCCGTATTAAATACTATTTCCGTTATTTTCTCTTCCTGACTGCCAAACCCATAGCCATAAAATTGACTTCCGTCTTCCAGAAGAAGCTTCTTATTCCATTTTTCCATTTGTTTCACCTCTCGGATAATTTTTGTTCAAATCGGTCCTTTCGGACATCTGTGGGAATTTCAGTCGCGTATTTCCCGCTAAAACAAGCGTCACAATATGAATGCGTTCCTGTCAGTTCATGAAGGCATTCCAACGGAAGATAGCCAAGTGAATCCGCCCCGATGAGCGTGGCGACCTCTTTTTCTCCATGGTGGGATGCAATAAGATTTTCTTCCGAATCGATGTCTGTACCATAATAACACGGATGCAGAAACGGAGGTGCAGAGATTCTTAGATGGATCTCTTTTGCGCCTGCCTCTCTTAAAAGACTTACAAGCTGTCTGCTTGTAGTTCCTCTTACAATGGAATCATCAATTAAAACTACTCGTTTTCCCTGAATAACCGATGGGATCGGACTCAACTTCATCCGCACCAGATCGATCCGTTCTTTTTGACCGGGAGATATAAAAGTTCTTCCAATGTATTTGTTCTTGACAAGTCCGATTCCATAAGGAATTCCTGAAACTTCAGAAAATCCAAGCGCCGCGTCCAGACCGCTGTCCGGAACGCCGATTACAATATCCGCCTTGACCGGTTTTGTCTGTGCTAATAGTTTCCCAGCCTGAATTCTTGCTGCTGATACAGAGATCTTATCAATGACAGAGTCCGGTCTTGCAAAATAAATATATTCAAATATACAGGTCTTCTGTTTCTGCGTGCCGCAGTGTTCCCGGCGCGACTCGACGCCTTCTTCGCTAAATACCAGGATCTCTCCCGGAAGAAGATCCCTGATCAGTTCCGCGCCTACAGATGTCAGGGCGCAGCTTTCCGAGGCAATCACATAGGAGCCGTCCGGCATTTTCCCGTAACAAAGGGGACGGAATCCATACGGATCTCTCACTGCGATCATTTTAGCAGAAGACATTAATATAAGAGAATATGCTCCTTCCAAAGAAGTCATGGCGCGGCTTACCGCCTCCTCGATACTAGGCGCAGTAAGCCTTTCTCTTGTAATCATATACGCAATCGTTTCTGTATCGCTGGTTGTATGGAAAATTGCTCCTGATAATTCCAATTTATCACGAAGCTCTAACGCATTGCTTAAATTTCCATTATGTGCCAGCGCCATTTTCCCTTTCTGATGGTTCACCTCTATAGGCTGACAATTCTTTCGATTATTTCTTCCTGTCGTTCCGTACCGCACATGTCCCACGGCCATATTTCCTTCCGAAAGATGTGCCAGAGTATCCTCAGAAAATACTTCGCTTACAAGCCCCAAATCCTTATACGACGAAAAGACGCCATCGTCATTTACAACAATGCCGCAGCTTTCCTGCCCTCTGTGCTGAAGTGCATAGAGTCCATAATAAACCAGTTTCCCAAGACGTTCTCTTTTTCTGCTTAAAATTCCGAACACGCCGCATTCTTCATGAATCGCCATATCTGTTCACTCCTCTTGTTTCGTATTTTCATGGAAAGCCGCTGAAATAAATCCTTGAAACAGCGGATGCGGCCGGTTGGGGCGGCTTGTAAATTCCGGATGAAACTGCACTCCGATATAAAACGGATGATCCGCAAGCTCGATGGTTTCTGCCAAACGGCCATCAGGGGAAGTTCCGCTGATCACCAGACCTGCATCGGTAAGCAGTTCGCGGTACTGATTATTTAATTCGTAGCGGTGACGATGGCGCTCTTGAATGACCGAGCGCTGATAGCAATGCTCCATTTGTGTTCCCGGCTGAATCACACAAGGGTAATTTCCAAGTCGGAGTGTGCCTCCCTTATCAATATCATCACTTTGTCCCGGCATAAAATCAATAACCTTGTCCCTGCACTGCTCATCAAATTCCCCGGAATGTGCTTCCGGAAGTCCAGCCTCATTCCTGGCATATTCAATGACGGCAATCTGCATGCCAAGACAGATCCCGAAATAAGGAATCCGATTCTTTCTGGCATATTCAGCTGCAGTGATCATTCCTTCAATTCCTCTGTTTCCAAAACCGCCGGGAACGATGATCCCGTGTATTCCCCGGAAAATCTGAGCTACGTTTTCTTTCGTAATATTCTCTGAATCGATCCAATGAATACGGATATAAGCATTCTGCGCATAGCCTGCATGATTTAAAGCTTCCACTACGGACAGATAGGCGTCATGAAGCTTTACATATTTCCCGACCAGTCCGATATGTACTTCCCGGGTACGATTTTTTATCTGTTCCACCATTTTTTTCCAGTCTTCAAGCCGGGCTTCCTTTGCCTCTAAATGAAGCTCTCTGCAAACTACAGAAGAAAAGCCGGACTGCTCCAGCATAAGGGGCGCTTCATATAAATTTGACAGCGTGCGGTTTTCGATCACGCAGTCCGGCTTCACATTGCAGAAAAGAGAAATCTTCTGAAAAATAGATTCCTCCAAAGGTTTATCGCACCGAAGTACAATGAGATTCGGGTGGATTCCCATTCCCTGCAGTTCCCGTACAGAGTGCTGCGTAGGCTTTGATTTGTGTTCGTCCGAGCCGCTTAAATAAGGGACGAGTGTCACATGAATAAACAGGCTGTTTTCCCGTCCCACTTCCAGAGAAATCTGGCGGACTGCTTCTAAAAAAGGCTGGGATTCAATATCTCCTATTGTTCCTCCGATTTCCGTAATTACCACGTCTGCATCCGTCTGTTTCCCTACGCGATAGACAAATTCTTTGATTTCATTGGTGATATGCGGGATCACCTGAACAGTAGAGCCCAGATATTCTCCCCTTCTTTCCTTATTCAACACATTCCAATAGACTTTTCCTGTCGTCAGATTGGAATATTTATTCAGGTTTTCATCAATAAATCTCTCATAATGTCCCAGATCCAGATCTGTCTCCGCGCCGTCTTCCGTGACAAACACCTCTCCATGCTGATACGGGCTCATAGTTCCCGGATCTACATTAATATAAGGATCTAACTTCTGAGCGGCCACCTTATAACCTCTGGCTTTTAAAAGCCGCCCAAGGGAGGCTGCCGTAATTCCTTTTCCAAGCCCGGATACCACGCCTCCGGTCACAAAAATATACTTTGTCATAAATTGTCATTCCTCTTTCTATTATTTTCCGCTTTCTCCATAGTTTGAAAGCACTCTGGCTGAAGGGTCATTGACGTCACACCCCTCCCACTCTTTGTTCGGCATCCAGAATCCGGCGATCATTTCCGCCTGCCCCGGATAATATTTTTCAAAGATTTCCCTGTACAACAAAGATTCTTTCGTAAACGGACGTGCATAGGTATACTTTTCTGATAATGTTTCCATCTCCTGATCTGTGTAAACGGATTCTGCGTATTCTTTCAGATAATCCACCATGGAATGACCTACTGCGTCTGAAAACGCTGCTTTTTCTCTCCACAGGATTTCTTGCGGAAGGTACGAATCCTCCTGAAATGCATGACGGAGAAGATATTTCCCTTTTCCGTAATGATTCATTTTCAGTTCCGGATCGACTGCCATAACGTAAGTCACAAAATCCAGATCTCCGAACGGAACTCTTGCCTCAAGAGAATTGGAAGAGATACAGCGGTCTGCCCTTAGTACATCATACATATGAAGTTCACGGATTCTTTTCACGGATTCTTCTTGGAACGCCTCCGGACCGGGGGCGAAATCAGTATATTTATATCCAAATAATTCATCCGATATTTCACCGGTGAGAAGTACGCGGATATCTGTCTGCTCATGAATTGCCCTACATACCAGATACATACCCACAGATGCACGTATCGTAGTAATATCGTAAGTCCCCAGAACATGAATCACCTCTTCCAGCGTATCGATCACTTCCTCCGGCGTCATATATATTTCCGTATGTTCGCTTCCGATGTACTCTGCTGTCTGCTTCGCATACTTTAAATCAATGGCGTCTTCACGCATCCCGATGGCAAACGTACGGATAGGTTTCCGGCTCTCTTTAGCGGCGATCGCACAGACGAGCGAGGAATCCAGCCCGCCCGAAAGCAGAAAACCTACCTTCGCATCCGCTACAAGCCGTTTCTTTACTCCTTCGATCAGCAGGTCGTAGATATTCCGGCATACGGTTTCTAAATCATCCCGGCATATGTGTTCTGATTTTGTTATATCGCAATAGCAGGTAAAACTGCCGTTTTTATAATAATATCCCGGAGGAAAAGGCATGATTTTGTCAGTAAGCCCTACCAGGTTTTTCGCTTCACTTGCAAACAGGATCACACCTTTTTCATCATATCCGTAATAGAGAGGACGGATTCCAATGGGATCTCTTGCCGCAATATATTCACCTGTATCGCCGTCATAGAGAATACATGCGAATTCTGCATCCAGCATAGCAAACATATCTGTGCCATATTCTTTATACAAGGGCAGAAGGATCTCACAGTCTGAATCGCTTGCAAAGCTATATCGGTCAGACAATTCTTCTTTGATCTTTTCAAATCCATAAATTTCTCCGTTGCAGACCACGTAACTTCCATCCAATTGGAAAGGCTGCATTCCGGACGGTGTTAATCCCATAATGGCCAGTCTGTGAAATCCAAGAAGACCATTTCCCGTATCAACGATCCGGCTGTCATCCGGACCTCTGGAAATGGTTCTTTGGAAACCTTCTTTAAATTTATCTAAATCGACTACCGGTCCGCAATATCCCATAATCGAACACATACATTTTACCTCCATTTTTCGGGAACTGTTCCATGCGCGCTGTAAACAGTTCCCTTATTTTAAATTTATTCTACATCCTGCAGAGCATCAAAGCCCTCTTCACCGGTTCTGATTTTTACAACATTTTCCACATCATAAACGAAAATCTTACCGTCTCCGATATGTCCTGTATAAAGCACTTTCTTAGCCGTTTCGATAACACTGCGGACAGGAACTTTGCTCACCACGATTTCTACCTGGATTTTCGGAAGCAGGTTTGCCTCAATCTGTACGCCGCGGTAATACTCCGGTTTTCCTTTCTGTACGCCGCATCCAAGAACGTGCGATACGGTCATGCCTGTAATTCCCAGATTCATCATTGCCGCTTTTAATGCCTCAAGCTTTGATTCCTTGCAGACAATTTCCACCTTCGTGAATTTCGGCGTTCCTTCTTCAAATGCAGGAACCGTCTTCACCGGTACAGCTTCAGCTTCCGGCACATCTCCCATGGCAAAGACCGTATTGGTGTCCACATCCTCCGCAATGGTGTCCGGCAGCATAGAAAATCCGGCATATGCGGTAAACAGTCCATGTTCCGAAACATCCAATCCGGCAAGCTCTTCTTCCGGTTTTACACGCAGCCCGATGGTATGTTTAATTGCTAAAAATACAATGGTGATAACCACCGCAACATACGCTGCTACAGCAAGCACGCCTAATACCTGGATTCCCAGAAAGTGCGCGCCGCCTCCATAGAAAAGTCCTGCCTCTGTAGTCTCCCCTGTGGCAAACAGACCGGTCAGAACCGTTCCTGCAGCGCCGCAGACACAGTGTACGGAAACAGCGCCTACAGGGTCGTCTATTTTTGCAATTTTATCAAAAAATTCTATCGCCAGTACAATCAGGATTCCACAGACAACTCCAATGACCGCCGCGCCGACCGCATCTACCGCATCGCAGCCCGCTGTAATGCCTACCAGACCTGCCAATGCTGCATTGTAAGTCATAGAGACATCCGGTTTCTTGTAACGTATCCAGGTGAAAATCAAAGCCGCGCAGCAGGCGACAGCAGCTGCCAGGTTAGTATTAAAGAATACCCTTCCCGCTGTTTCTATCAGGGCATCACTGTCCATACCTACCGTAGAAGCTCCGTTAAATCCAAACCAGCAGAACCAGAGGATAAAGACGCCAAGCGCTGCAAATGTAAGGTTATGCCCTAAAATCGCCTGCGGTTTTCCGTTTTTATCGTATTTTCCAATACGCGGACCTAAGATTTTCGCACCGATCATAGCGCAGATGCCTCCTACCATATGTACGGCTGTAGATCCTGCAAAATCATGGAATCCCATCTGGGAAAGCCATCCTCCTCCCCAGATCCAGTGGCCAGAAACCGGATAGATCAGAAGTGAGATCGCTGCAGAATAAATACAGTAAGCGCTGAATTTTGTTCTCTCTGCCATTGCTCCTGACACAATCGTGGCGGATGTCGCACAAAAGACAGTCTGGAAGATCGCAAACGCCCACAGAGGAACGCCTGAAGGAAGCGCCTGGCTGTACTCGCCCCGGATCAGCGGGTCAAAGCTGCCAATGATTCCGGAACCTTTTCCAAACATCAGTCCGAATCCTACCAGCCAGAATGCCGGTGTTCCAATGCAGAAATCCATCAGGTTTTTCATCAGAATATTTCCGGTGTTTTTCGCTCTTGTAAATCCCGCTTCACACAAGGAAAAACCTGCCTGCATAAAGAAGACCAGAGCTGTGCCAAATAATACCCAGATTGTATTTACAGAACTGTACATGATAACCCCTCCCTTTTTGTTATCTTTGCTATTTTACGCTGAAAAGCAGATCCCCGTAGGTTGGGAACGGCCAGTATTTTTTTGCTGTAACGGTTTCCGCTTCATCACAGGCAATTCGTAACTCCTGCATTCTGGTCAATACTGTATCCCGGATCTGATAAGACTGCGCCACAATATCCTTCACGTCCTGAAGTTCTATCAGAGCTGTTTCCAATGCATCCGTCCTGACTGCCATCTGGTCTGTAAGTGTAGAGAGTTTTTTTATCAGGCCGCTTTCATAACGGCATGCCAATGTCTCATCGACACGTTTCTTCGCAGAAGCTGTCCTTGCCAGTTCCATTGCGTAGGCTTCCACAGCCGGAATGATCTCTCTTTTAACCATATCCACCATAGTATTTGCTTCTATTACGATCGTCTTACAGTAGTTTTCCAGCATAATCTCGCATCTTGATTCCAGTTCCGCCTTGGAGAATACTTTATGTGAAGTAAGCATCCTGACATTTTTTTCATCCAGCAGATGCGGCATACAGTCCGGCGTTGACGGATAGTTCATCAGTCCGCGCTTTTCCGTTGCTTCTTTTATCCATGCATCGTCATAACCGTTTCCATTGAAAATAATCCTCTTGTGATCTTTGATCGTCTTGCGGATCATGGCATGAAGGGTTTCTTCAAAATTCTCTGCTTTTTCCAGTCTGTCCGCATAGATCTTCAGGCTTTCCGCCACTGCGCTGTTAAGCATCATGTTGGCGCATGCGATACTGTTGGAAGATCCCAACATACGGAATTCAAACTTATTTCCTGTGAAAGCAAAAGGTGAAGTACGGTTTCTGTCCGTAGTATCCCGATTGAATTTCGGAAGGACATCCACACCCAGCTTCATCTGTGTTTTTTCCGCTCCTTCATAAGGAATATCTTTTTCAATCGCCTCTAAGACTCCGTTCAGCTCATCGCCCAGAAACATGGACACAACAGCCGGCGGCGCTTCATTTGCTCCCAGACGATGATCGTTTCCTGCGGTTGCAACAGACAGCCTCAGCAGATCCTGATAATCATCCACCGCTTTGATCACTGCGCACAGAAACAGTAAAAACTGCGCATTCTCATAAGGTGTTTCTCCCGGCGACAGCAGGTTTACGCCTGTATCAGTGGAGATGGACCAGTTATTATGTTTTCCGCTTCCATTCACTCCTGCAAACGGTTTCTCATGAAGAAGACAAACCAATCCATGCCGTGCGGCTACTTTTTGCATGATTTCCATCGTCAGCTGGTTGTGATCCGTAGCAATGTTGGTCGTTGTGTAGATCGGCGCCAGCTCATGCTGTGCCGGAGCCACTTCATTGTGCTGTGTCTTTGCAAGGATTCCAAGCTTCCAGAGTTCCTCATTTAAGTCCGCCATGTAAGCCTCTACTCTTGGCTTGATCACACCGAAATAATGGTCATCCATCTCCTGTCCTTTCGGAGGTCTTGCTCCAAATAAAGTGCGTCCTGTAAATTGAAGATCTTTTCTTTGATCATACATTTCTTTTGTAATCAGGAAGTATTCTTGTTCCGGTCCTACAGAAGTAATAACGTATGATACCTTTTCATTGCCGAACAGACGGAGAATCCGAAGCGCCTGCTTATTCAATGCCTTCATGGAACGAAGCAGCGGCGTTTTCTTGTCCAACGCTTCTCCTCCATAAGAACAAAAAGCTGTGGGAATACATAAGGTTTTTCCTTTAATAAACGCATAGGAAGTCGGATCCCATGTGGTATATCCTCTTGCCTCAAAGGTAGCTCTTAAACCTCCGGAAGGGAAGGAAGAGGCATCCGGCTCTCCTTTGATCAGTTCCTTACCCGAAAATTCCATGATAACGCCTCCGTTTGGAGAAGGAGAAATAAAGCTGTCATGTTTTTCTGCTGTGATTCCGGTCAGCGGCTGAAACCAGTGTGTGTAATGTGTTGCGCCTTTCGATACAGCCCATTCTTTCATAGCTTCTGCCACAACGTCTGCTACGCTGCTGTCTAATTGTTCACCTTCATCAATGGTTTTTCTCAATGACTGATATACTTTTGAAGATAAACTTGCCTTCATAACCCTGTCATCAAACACCATACAGCCAAAATATTTGGAAACATTTTTCTTCTTCATAACGACACTCCTTTCGCACGAAAAAAGACAAGGATGCCTTTCCTGCTATCCACATGAAAGACGCCCTTGCCTTTTTCTATCTGTTTCTTTGCAACAACGGAAAAAGCGTCTCTGAGATTGTGTTCTCAAAGACGCCCTTGCCTTTACGTGTTGCA
>NZ_CABVDF010000065.1:0-12751 GCF_902497045.1 uncultured Blautia sp.
CGTAGAGCAGACGGTCAATAAAATTCCCTAAAGCTCCTGCCCACAGAACAGCTCCGGTAATTATCAACGGCAGATAATATCTGTTTTTTGGAATCCTTCTGTACGCATATATAAGAAAAGCAAAAAACACCATACAAAGCAGGAGAAAAATCACCTGTTTTCCCTGGAACATACCAAAAGCCATTCCGCGATTCTCCAGGTAAGTAAGCTCCAGCACTCCCGGAATCAGCGAAATGCTTTCAGATCCTTTTAAAGCCGTCTCAGCCAGATGTTTTGTCCATTGGTCAAGAATAGTGAGGACAAGGATCCCCAATGCCCACAAAATCCCACAGAAGGGCTCTGGGAAGGTACTGGTATTTCTGTCTTTCTGTTCAGGCCTCATAAAAGAACTGCCCGGATTCCGTCAAGAAGCTCCTCATCCGATACACTTTTGTCTATAAAACTGTGTCCGATGCCTTTCATAAGGATAAATTTGATCTTTCCACTTTCCATCTTCTTGTCATTTTTTGTAGCAGACAGCACCTGTTGTGGATCCAGCCCCTTTACTGCCACAGGGAGCTCAAACATCCGGCAGCCGTTGAGAATCTCCTGATATTCCTCTTCTGTGAGAAGACCACGTTTTTTTGAGATCTGTGCCGCAGCTGCTGTTCCTATTGCAACACACTGACCATGCAGAAGCTGGAAATCCATCAGCTTTTCTACTGCATGGCCAATGGTGTGTCCAAGATTCAGAAGCGCCCGTTCACCCTGCTCTTTCGGATCTCGCTCAACAACTCCCGCCTTGATCTCACAGCACCTGCGGATCACTGCTGCAAGTGTCTCATTATCCAAAGCATGGATTCTGTCATGATCTCTGCATACAGAACGGAAAAATTTCCCGTCGCAGATCAGCCCGGTCTTCAGAACCTCTCCCATACCACAGGCAAACTCTTTTTCCGGAAGGGTTTTCAGGGTCTCCATGTTCATATATACCAGTCTTGGCTGATGAAAAGCACCTACCATATTTTTGTACTGCTGGAGGTCTACGCCGGTTTTACCGCCGACACTGCTGTCTACCTGCGCAAGCAAAGTTGTGGGAATCTGTATAAAATCAATCCCTCTTAAATAGGTAGCCGCAGCAAAACCCGTAAGATCCCCGGTCACACCGCCTCCAAGAGCGGCCAGAACCCCTTTTCTGTCTATTTTATTTTCAATAAGGAAACGATAGAGTGACTGGACCGTGTCAAGATTTTTGTTTACTTCTCCTGCTTCAAATTCAAAGATCAGGACTTTTTCAGAAGCTTTCTCCAAAAAAGCTTTTGCCTTCTCGGTATACAGCGGAGAAACGTTGCTGTCTGTAACAATGCAGACAGTCCTGCTGTCCAGGCCTTCGGCTTTCAGTGCATCTGCCAATCCGTCAAAACTGTTTTCGAAGTAAATAGGGTAAGAAAAGTCTCCTTCTCTTTTTACCTTTAAAATATTTTTTTTCACCATTAATCATCCTCCCCTTCTATGAAATCAGACATATTTCAAAAGGCTCACACCAGTTCTGCCTTTTTTCGTCTTTCTTGAGACCTTCTCAAACAAAAAACGTCCTTTTCCACGGACTGAGATAATGTCTCCTTCTTTTGGTTCATATCCGTTAGAGGTAATCAGCTTTCCATTGACAAAAACCTGCCCGCCCTCTATAAACTGAACCATACTGCTTCTGGAAGACTGAAAAGCAATCGATATCAGAGCATCCAGCCGTACAGAGGAACATGTTCCGGAAACAGGCGCAAACCTGGGTTCAGGAAACTCCTCCGGATTCCATACTCTGGAAACAAGAACCGTTGTATGTTTCACGCGACAAAGGTTTTCCTCAATAAAATCTGCAATCTTTTCCTGGCAGAACACCCACGCCGCATGCTCCTGTACAAGGATATCTCCGATCACAGATCTTTCTACCCCCAGTCCCAGGATTGTTCCAAGGTAATCTCGATGGCTGAGTGCTTCAGAGAATTTAACTGCCTTTGGTTCAATCTTCAGACAGCATATGGGGTATTCCCATGAAAAAGCAAGAGCATCAGGATGAAATGCAATCATCTGACGCTCTGCCTGGTCATAGCCTCCGAAGCTTTCCATGACTATTCCTGGTAAGTGTGCAGCCTGACTTTTTACCAGATTCTGTTCGTTTAAATTAAGAAAATCCGAAAAGGTGACAATATCTCTCTGATAAGAGAGATTTGCCAGTTCCCGGATTCTCTTAATGAAAAAATCATCTTTTTCCATAATATATCAATATCCTGCTCTTACAGACGGAGCAGATCCTCCAAGGATATTCTGCAGGTCACCTGTAATGTCCACATTAGCCGGTCCCAGAACAAAAATGTAGCTGGATACCTTCTGAAGGCTTCCGCCCAGAGAATAACATGCACCTGAAGTAAAATCAATGATCCTCTGTGCAAGTTCAACATCGATTCCCTCAAGATTCAGGATCACCGTAGAATTATCTACCAGAGTATCCGCGATCTCACGGGTATCTTCCATAGAAGAAGGTTTGATTACGCAGACCTCCATGTTTACAGAATTCGGACTTCTTCTGCTGCTTCTCATTGGAGTGATCTTAGAAGAGCTTTTTACCGGCCGGTCCTGTTTCACCGCAGCAGTTCTGACTGCCGGCTCCGGCTTTGATGTGAATTTCTTCACTTCCTCAGCCAGTTCTTCCTCCATATCGTCATAGTCATCATAATCTGCTGACTCTTTCTTCTTTCCGAATTTCTGGAAGAATTTCTTTACCGGTTTTTCATCCTGGTCATCATCATCCAGAAAATCCTCATCAGATTCATCCATGATGTCGTCATCCAGGAATTCTTCCTCATCATAGTCATCGTTCAGTTTTACAGCATCCAACAGCTTATCTAAAACACTCATTTTAATCTCCAATCTTATTCATTCTCATCGTTATCGCACATAGTTTCTTTCACCAAAGATACCTGTACCAACACGAACCATAGTTGCGCCCTCCTGGACTGCCACCTGATAATCCCCGGTCATGCCCATGCTCAAAACGCTCATACTAACATTATTAATGTTTTTTGCCTCAATGTCAACACTTAATTTTTTTAATTGTCGGAAAAACATCCGGTTTTCTTCTGCATTTTCAACGAAGGGAGCAATGGTCATAAGACCGCATACCTTAATATGAGGAAATTCTGCGATTCTTTCAATAAGCGGAAGAACCTCGTCCATTTTCAGACCAAATTTACTCTCTTCTTCCGCCACATTGACTTCCAAAAGAATCGGAACCTGTACCTCATGTTTGGCAGCCTCCTGTTCAATGGTCTGTGCAAGACGAAAAGAATCTACCGAATGTATCATAGCTGCTTTGTCTACAATATATTTCACTTTGTTTCTCTGCAGATGTCCGATCATATGCCAGCGGATATCTGCAGGAAGCTGCGGATATTTATCCATGATCTCCTGTACTTTGTTTTCACCGAAATCTCTGGCACCGGCATCGTAAGCCTCCTGAAGAAGCTCTGTCGGCTTGGTCTTGCTTACAGCGATCAGGGTAACCTCCCCGGGATCACGGCCTGCCGCCAGGCATGCATCCCGGATATTTTTTTTAACCTGTTCCAGATTTTCTGTTATCATAAAATTCAGCCTCCAGACTAATATAAGATTTCCTGTTCACTGACCTTATCGGCATTACGGACAATATGATCGTAACGGGAAAGACCGTAGACAGTATTTTTTGAGACAATTGCATATTCTTCATTCTGATCCAAAAGTTCAATATGACGAAAAACAGCATATCCCTGGTTGGTGCAGTATACCCCTTCCAATACGCCGATATCTTTAATGACGAATCGGCTCTGATCTTCAGGACAGACCGCCACATCTCCCTCCTGGAGTCCCTTTTTATCAACAAAATACAGGTATTGTGTGGGCACAGAAACCACTTCTGCTGCTTCAGCTCCCTCATCACTGTTTTTAGCGGCCATCTTTTCCTGTGCTTCCTTCTGTGCCGCTTTCATAGCCTCTTCATCTTCCGTCCTGGCGTAGATATCTACAGGCACAAAGGATGACGTAGAATTTCCATTTTTGTCAGATCCTTCTATCATAAGACCTGTCTTCTGGGTTTTCGGATCTGTTGTCAGATATTTATCCGGTATTTTGTATGCTTCCTTGGTAACAATCGAAGATAACGGGATTTTAAGACCTGTAACCGTATTTGTCACAAGCTCGATCTCCAGAAACCGGTCTGCGGCATATCGGATGAGCCCTTTGTTAAAATCGATTTTTCCATATTTCTGACCCTCAATTTCCACAATAGAAAAATCACCGCTCTGGGTCATATCATCCTTCAGAAATTTCACTCTTACTGCAGTACGGTCTGCAAGCTTTGCCTCCTGCTTACTGCTGAGAGGAATCAAAAGGCTCCATCTTTCATCTGTGATCAGTGTATATACCGGATCACCGGTCTGAATCGAACCATCATTTTTCAGGTCTGTTTCATGATAAGCGTTCTGATCAAAATCTGCAGCAGTGAGAGTAGACACTGTTTTGTCTTCGTATCCGTCCATGGAATAAAGAACGATTCCGTCTCTGTCTGTTTTTGTGATCTTCTGTCCACCTAAAGTCGTAACACCTGACTGGGAAGAGCCTGCGTACTGCAGGATGTTTCCTTCCAGGTTATATTTAAAGCTGTATGTATTATTAAATTTACTGGAATTAAAACTTTTTGAAAAACTCATCATGTCGTTCCGGATATTTAAGATTTCTTCAGCCGTAAGTTCTGCTTCATTATCCGAAGGCATGGTGCTTCCTATACCATAAATAACGCCATTGGCATTGATTTTGTTTCCCTCTTTGGCATAATAGGTAATATATCCGTCTGTATCTGCTTTATAAACGGATTCTTCCCGTACCGCCAGGCCGGTATAAGTTTCATTGCGGGAAAGAGGTCCTGAAATAACCTGATAGGATTCCACCTTATCAGAGGTCAGGTAAAGGATTGCGCTGAAAATCATATACAGCAGCAGCACTCCAAAAAGCATTGTTCCTATATTCAGTCCAAATATACTTTTTATTCTCGACAGAAGCCCGGGGCTTCTGGGAGATCTGTTTTTATCAGGCAAAAAAATGCCTCCTTTTAAAAAACTTTTTCAGATATACCAGGTTATTGTAACATTTTCCACCGGGTATGACAAGGAAAACAAGGATTTTTTTGCATCCTGCGAACGTATTTTCCGAATATCTGTTTGCCATTTTACATAATGTATGTTATAATTAACAAAAATGGACCATACGGAATATTTGGAGGTATACAATATGGCATACGGCAGGATCAGTAAAAAACAACAGGAAATACTTGACTATATAAAAAATGAGATTCTGAACAGAGGATTCCCTCCTGCAGTTCGCGAGATCTGTGAGGCAGTTCATCTGAAATCTACATCTTCTGTCCATTCCCATCTGGAAGCCCTGGAAAAAAACGGCTATATACGCAGAGATGCTACCAAACCCAGGGCAATTGAGATTCTTGACGACCAGTTTAATCTTGTGCGCCGGGAAGTTGTCAATGTTCCGCTGGTGGGAACCGTTGCAGCAGGACAGCCGATCCTTGCAGTAGAAAATGTTGAAGGATATTTCCCGATCCCATCAGAGTTTATGCCTAACGCACAGAGTTTTATGCTGAAGGTAAAAGGTGACAGTATGATCAATGCCGGAATATTTGATGGAGATCAGGTACTTGTGAAACAGCAGTCTTCCGCCGAAAACGGCGATATGGTTGTAGCGCTGGTAGAAGATGCTGCAACAGTCAAAACCTTTTATAAAGAAGACGGCTACTATCGCCTTCAGCCAGAAAACGATGACATGGATCCGATACTGGTTCACGGAAATCTCCAGATCCTTGGCAAAGTTTTTGGCGTATTCCGTTTTTATCACTAAACAGCAAAACCCCGCAGTCTGCATAATGCATAAACTGCGGGGGTTCATTTTGCTATTTTAGTTTACATAATTTTATTATTGTAAATCAAAAACTGTGTTTATTCTTCTGATCCAGCCAAAAATTCATCCATTTCCAGGATTTTTCCATCTCGCCAGATTCTCTCCAGATCATAGAACAGACGGTTCTCTTCGTCAAAAACATGGATGATCATATCGCCATAGTCCATAAGGATCCAGTTTGAACTTTTTGTTCCCTCGATCTGTTTCGGCTCGTATCCGGCCTTTGAAAGCTGTTCGTCTACATTATCTACCATTGCCTGCACCTGATTGGAATTACTTCCGCTTGCAATAATAAAATAATCTGCCAGAACAGAAACCTCATGTATATCTATTACTTTTACATCAATGGCTTTTTTCTCGTCCAGCGCTTTTAAAGCAAGAACCGCCATTTCTTTTTCCATATTCATGAATGAACGCCCCTTTCCATATGTAAGTCCTTATAGTAAATAAACGCATCCTTTGTAGTAAGATCAATATCCTTGGGGTCTTCCTCTAAATATGCCAGAGTATCCTTCAGGATCTCATACATACATTCATCCAGATCCCTGAATGCCAAAGCCCGGATCTTATCAAGATGCTGTGCTTTGTATCTTCCAGGCTCAATATAATCCGCAATATAAACAATCTTTTCCAGAAGGCTCATTTCCGGTTTCCCGGTTGTATGGAACCGGATAGAGGAAAGGATATCTTCATTCTTGATTCCGTATTTTTCTTTTGCAATAAAAGCCCCAAGCTTTGCATGAAGGAGAAACGGATGCTCTTTTTCAAATTCCGTCACTGAAATACAGTTATTTTCACATAATTTCAATTTCTTCTTGTTAGGAATACATTTTGCGCAGTCATGAAGAAGACCTGCTGCCTGTGCATCCTTCATATCATAGCCATGAGCCATTGCCAGGGCCGCGCAGGTATACATGACACCCAATGTATGCTGAAAACGATCCTCATCCAGATATTTCTGAAGCTTTTTCTGCATTTTTTCAAAATCGTACTCTGCCATTTTATCCGATGTCTCCTTCTGATGTAAGATAAATATTGTTTTCCCGGATATAGGAAACAACCGGATCCGGAACATAATATCGAAGGCTTTTGCCCTCATGAAGCCACTGGCGGATCAATCTGCTGGAAATGTCAATATTCAAAGTATCCAGCCGGATAAAACATCCGTGATACTGCTGCGAAAGAAACGTCATCTGCTGATCCAGACTCTTTGCAGGAACATGATCTCTGGCCGCCACCACAATGGTACATGCTCCGCAGATCCTTTCCGGCTTTTTCCATGTGGCAAAATCATAAAGAGAATCTGCTCCGATGATAAAATAATAATCTGTATCCGGATTCTCCTCTTTCAGCCGTTCCAGTGTCCGATAGGTATAAGTATACCCGTCTTCATTCATTTCTATCAGAGAAAGCTCAAAATGAGGATTTCCTGCAATCGCTTTTTTCACCATAGAAACCCTTTGCTCATTGCTGGCCTGACCCTTCCGGTTCCTTTTGTGCGGCGGATTTCCGCTGGGCATAAACCACACACGGTCAAGACCAAGCTGTTCATAGGCTTTTTCGCCGAGGATCAGATGTCCTACATGGATGGGATCAAAGGTTCCTCCCATGATCCCTATTTTTTTACGGTCCGCTCCCATACCAGCACCTCTCTGATATCATTTAAGGAAGAATGATTTTCTTTTTGTCTTTTTTTCCTTCTCTGTAAAGAACGATCTTTCTTCCGATCACCTGCACTACCTGAGCGTGTGTTCTCTCAGCCAGAAGCTCTGCCATCTGACGGGTATCCTCCAGACAGTTCTGAAGAACATTGATCTTGATCAGTTCTCTTGCTGCAAGAGCCTCATCTACAGATGCAGTATTTTCCGGAGTGACGCCTCCCTTTCCAAGCTGAAGGATCGGTTCCATTTTCATCGCCAAGCTTTTCAGATAAGCTCTCTGTTTACTTGTCATCATTATGACCAGCCTTTCTAAAATTACACTTATTTATAATAATCAAAGTCAAAACCATACATACGGACTGTATCGCCTTCCTGGATACCTGCATTTTCCAGTTCGTCCAGAATGCCTCCGTCTTTCAGGAAGCGCTGGAAAAAGGCAAAGCCCTTCTCAGAATCCAGATTGGTGTATCCAAGCATTTTCTCGATCTTTGGTCCTTCCACCACAAATATATGAGGATCATTCTCAGCCTTTGTAATGGTATAAGGAAGGTTTTCTGTGATCAGAACATCCTCAGGGAAGAATTCCTGTTCAAATACGACACGCTCTGCCGGACACTTGTCCAGAAGCTCTTTTATCCCAAAAAGAAGCTCCCGGATTCCCTGTCCTGTGGCAGCAGAGATCGGATATACCGGAATGCCCTTTGGCTCAAATTCCGCCTTCAGAAGAGCTACCGGATCCTCTTCACCGTAAATACAGTCAATCTTGTTTGCCGCGATCAGCTGAGGTCTGGCTGCGATCTCCGGATTGTATGCTTCAAGCTCCTTATTGATCTTATAGATGTCATCAATAGGATCACGGCCTTCTGTAGATGCTGCATCTACAATGTGCACCAGAACTCTGGTACGCTCAATATGACGAAGGAATTCGTGTCCCAGACCCACACCCTCAGAAGCTCCCTCAATAAGCCCCGGAATATCTGCAATGACAAAACCACCGTTCTCTGTATCTACAACACCAAGATTCGGGCTTAGTGTAGTAAAATGATAGTTGGCGATCTTTGGCTGTGCATTGGTGACTCTGGAAAGGAATGTGGACTTTCCTACATTAGGGAATCCTACCAGTCCTACATCTGCGATCACCTTCAGCTCCAGAAGTACTTCCAGCTCCTGAGCCGGCTGACCTGGCTGGGCGTACTTCGGTACCTGCATGGTGGCAGTTGCATAATGCTGGTTGCCCTTTCCGCCTCTTCCGCCTTTTAAAACAATCTGTCTGCGATTGTCTCCGGACATATCCGCAATGACTTTCCGTGACTCCGCATCCATAATAACCGTTCCTTCCGGAACTTTCAGGACGATATCCTTACCATCTGCTCCATGGCAGCGTCTCTTGCCGCCTTCTTCGCCGTCCTGTGCTTTATATTTTCTTTTATGCCTGTAATCTCCCAGAGTATTCTGTCCTTCGTCAACCTCAAAGATAACGTCGCCGCCTCTTCCGCCGTCCCCGCCATCCGGACCGCCGTTTGGTACGTACAGCTCTCTGCGGAAGCTTACATGGCCGTCTCCGCCCTTACCTGAACGGATCATGATTTTTGCTCTGTCTGCAAACATAAGTCGCTCCTTATACTGTAAACAAAAGGCTCCAAACCTGAACGATTTGAAGCCTTACGCTGAACTGATTATTCTGCCTCTACCGGTACGATAGAAACCTGTTTCTTATCGCGTCCTTTTCTGGTGAATCTTACAACACCATCTGTCAGTGCGAATAATGTATAATCTTTACCGCAGCCTACGTTCACGCCTGGGTGAATCTTGGTTCCGCGCTGTCTGTAAAGGATGTTTCCTGCCTTAACAAACTGTCCGTCTGCTCTTTTGGCACCAAGTCTCTTGGACTCAGAGTCACGGCCGTTCTTTGTGGAACCAACACCTTTTTTATGTGCGAATAACTGAAGGTTCATTTTCATCATGTCGTTACACCTCCCTGACTTTTACTTTCAGATACTTTTTCGAATAACTATTCTCAATTTCTGTCAGTCCGAGAACAAGGGAATCCATCAGAAGTGTTCCTCCCTCTGTCACAGGCTCGATGAAAGAAAAAGATACATAACCGTCATTTTCTTTCACGGATATCCTGTCATGGGTGAGTGTCTCAAGAGAGTTGACTGTGTTGATCACCAGAACAGAAACTGCAGCACATATAATGTCCTGCCCTTCCTCTGCATAACCGGCATGTCCTCTTGAAGTAAACTCTGTATAGGAATTGTTCTTCTTCGTGACTGTCACTGTAATCATGCAAACACCAGATTAAGCGTTGATCTTTTCGATTTTAACTTTTGTAAACTGCTGTCTGTGACCGTTTTTCTTGTGATATCCAGTTTTTCTTTTGTATTTGTAAACGATAACTTTTTTAGCTTTACCGTTTTCAACTACAGAAGCGGTAACACTGGCATTTTTCACATCTTCTCCAACTTTTAATCCGTCATTGCTGACTGCGATCACGTTATCGAAAGTTACGGTTTCACCAGCTTCAACACCGAGTTTCTCAACTCTGATCACGTCGCCCTCGGCAACTTTGTACTGTTTACCACCTGTTGCAATAATTGCGTACATCTGTGGCACCTCCTGTAAAATTTACTCGCCAAATATGGTGGACGATGCAAAAGCCTCGTCGCTTCGACCTCTTTGTGCGGCATACTGTTGTATGATAACATGCTTATTTCCATTCGTCAAGGGATGTAATGAAATTTTTTTATTTTTTTAAGCAGCAGGTTTATTTTCTTTTCTGGAGACGCTTACGGCGCATTCCCTTCTCTTCCTTATTCAGAAAAAGATTCATAACAGCATCCGCCACTCCTATTAAAGAAATAAAACTTCCGACCACTATATAAACCAGGTAATCTCTCTTCTGCATCTCCATCACACGAAAACCAGCTGCAAGATATTCCATACATTTTTCTGCAAAAGATACATCATTAAATGTATGATACCAATTCATGATCTCTGCACCGTAGGAAACCGCACTCAACACAGCTGCCAGGAAAACAGAAAAAATTGCCATGACAATCATAATTATGCTGCCTTTCTTTCCCCTGACATCTTTTGTCCATTTATATCCTGCTCTGACCAACTCTCCGCACAGCCAGGAAAAATAAATTGCAGCAAGACCCAGAAATCCACGTGCCACAGCCAAAATAAAAGCGCCAAGAACACTCCCACACAATGCCCCGACCCATCCCGGCAGGCGTCTCTGCATCCGCCTCTCTTCTGTGTCCGGTTCTTCTATTTCTTCATACAGTTTTTCAAGTTCTTCCCGGGATTCGTCTTCATGGATCTCCATCATCGATTCAATAAATTCCTCTTTTGACACAGGATGCTGGCGATTCCATTCAATCTCCCTGTTTACTTCCTGTTCCATGGCAGCCGCACAATGTTCATGAGTATAAAGACAGGTTTTCCGGCCATATAATTTAAATAAAGACCAGACACCCTGACCATACATGGGAAGTCCGCATTTTGGACAAATATCAGCATCTGGAATCTCATATTCATCCAAAACAGAAAGCACATCAAAAAAACAATTTCGAAACTGCTTCATGGTTCCCGGATTATCAATAAATCTCGCTTCCAGAATACCCTCTATAAATCTGATATAGGCAACTCTTCTGTAATTCCCTTCCAGCTCCATAAGCTCCATTTCTATTTGATCACAGAGCTCTTTCTCAAACTTTGCTGAAATGCTGAAGGCTTTGTAGCCATTCCCCTCACACATACTGACTGCATATCTCTCATAAATACCGCAGACCACGCCGCTCTGTACTTCCAGCCCCAGTTCCCGGGCGAATTTTCTCAGACCATAGAATACCATTCTCTTTTCCCCCCTGATCTTATTTTCTTTTGTAAAGACGTTTACAATACACCTGTCGGTCTTCCTCACCATAATACAGATCAAACGCAATATCCAGGATCGGAATCATGGAAACCGGAATAAAAATACACATGCTGCATATAACGCGTACTTTTTCTTCCAGGATAGCTTGTATGCCGGATTGAATATATAATCGACACGCTTCTATCTCTGATATACCTTCCGGAATCATCTGCAAGTGATTTATTTCGATTGCATTCTGAATAATAAAGAATCCAAAAATTCCCAGAACAATAGACATTATCGTCATGGTGACGATCGTAAGGCTGCGTTTTTTTCCATGGATGCCTCCTGTCATATCGTATCCTATTTTTACGATCAGCCCTCCGCAGCATGCCGCTGCTCCTCGACGAGCATTGTTATACGAACCTTCAGACAGCATACCTGCTATAAAAATAATTGTACTGAGAATACAGCCAGCCAGCGCTCCAATCCAGCCTGGAAGATATCTGGCTTTTGAATTTGGCCTGCCGCTTTTTGAAGAACGATGCCTTTGTTTTCTTTTCATCTGGCGCTTTATTTCCAGTTCCAGCTCTGCCATGCAATTTTCGTGAGCATAGATACCACTCTGCAGCGCAGACATCTGATATATAGACCAAACGCCCTGACCATACATAGGGAGTCCACATCTGGGACAAATATCCGCATCCGGAATATCATACTGGTTTAAAATAGAAAGAACGTCAAAAAAACAAGCTCGAAACTGCTTCATAGTTTCCGGATAAGTAAAGAACTTCGCTATCAGGGCACCCTCCCAAAATCTGATATAAATCGATCTCCGGTACTTAGATTCTAACTCAATGAGTTCCATTTGCATTTTTTCGCCAAGATCATCATCAAATTTTGCTGAAATACTAAAAATTTTGTATCTGACATTATCCCACATACTGACCGCATATCCCTTATAGATACCACAGGCCACGCCGCTCTGTACTTCCAGCCCCAGTTCCCGGGCAAACTTTCTCAGACCGTAAAATAACATAAAGTGTTCCTCCTGCTGCCACAAAAGACCTTTTTCTTAGTTTATCATAGAATGCCCTGATTCTCAATCATTCATTTCTATTCCAAATTGCAAGAAATGTTGTTTAAAACTGGTTTTCACACATGAAAATACTGTTTATATGTTTTTTTCTGACTGTTTATTGACACTTTAATATTATTTGAATAAGTTGAAATCGATGTTATGTGACTG
>NZ_CABVDF010000066.1:0-12738 GCF_902497045.1 uncultured Blautia sp.
TTTTGAATAGCTAAAAAGTATTTAGTTAGTAAGTTGTTTCTACCTATGGTAAAATACATGTGTTTATTATTTTGAGAGAATCAGAGGGGATATTATGACAGCAGATGAAAGATTTATGAAGAAGGCCATTGAACTTGCAGCCCTTGCTGTGGAGCATGGCAATGAACCTTTTGGCGCAGTTCTTGTAAAAAATGGAGAAATCGTATATACCAATGAAAATCAGATATACACTGCCACGGATCCTACATTCCATGCAGAAGCAGGACTGATACGGAGATTCTGTAAAGAGACAGGCATCATGGATTTAAGTGAATACACTATGTATTCCAGCTGTGAACCATGTTTTATGTGCTGCGGTGCTATGGTATGGGTGAAGCTGGGAAGACTGGTGTATGGAGCTTCTGATGAGGATCTTTGTAAGATTCTGGGAGAAAAAGGAAATTTATGTACAGATCTTATATTTGAAAGATCACCCTGGAAACCGCAGGTAACATCGGGAGTTATGAGAAAAGAAAGTCTGGAAGTTCTGGAAGAGTATTTTAAGTCACACAGAAAAGGATGAGGTCCGGCGATTTTGGTTCTTATAATAAAGAAAATGGATGGCAGTAATCTGTCGGTTTTGACAGAAATTTAACTCTAGGCATTTTTTCTTTTTTGTTGTATCATAATAAACGAATATGCCTGTGTTTCAGCAGGCGGCACAATGATCGAAAGGGGATGGGACTGTGAGAAAGAGAATGCTCTTTGTTTTTAACCCTAAGGCAGGAAAAGGAAAAATCAAGGCACACCTGCTTGATATTATTGATATTTTTAACAAAAATAACTATGAGGTGCTTATTCATTCCACCCAGGGACCAAAAGATGCTTATGAAAAATCAAAAGAGTATGCAGATCAGGTTGACCTGATTGTATGCAGCGGCGGAGACGGCACCCTGGACGAAGTGGTAACCGGTATCATGGAAATGAAAAGTGCTGTTCCGATCGGGTATATTCCGGCTGGAAGCACCAATGATTTTGCCAACAGTCTTTTTATGCCGAAAAATATGGCAGAGGCTGCCTCCATGATCATGGAAGAAGAACTGTATCACTGCGATATTGGAAGATTTAACAGCCAGACCTTTGCCTATGTGGCAGCATTTGGTCTTTTTACAGATGTATCTTACGAAACAGACCAGGATCTGAAGAATATCCTCGGCCATGTGGCCTATGTTCTGGAAGGGGTAAAGCGTCTGTTTGATATTAAATCCTACCATATGAAAGTAACTTCAGATGAAGTTCAGGTAGAAAATGATTTTATGGTGGGGATGGTCACAAATTCACGGTCTGTAGGAGGTTTTAAAAATCTTACAGGTAAAAATGTAGATATGAATGACGGGCTTTTTGAAGTTACCCTTATTGTAAAACCCAAAAATCCTCTGGAGCTGCAGGAAATCATGACTGCGCTGGTAATGGCAGAGGATAATACAGATCTGGTATATTCTTTTAAAACAGGAAAGATCACAATAGAAACAGAAGAACAGGTACCCTGGACTCTGGACGGAGAATTTGGGGGGAACCAGACAAGAGTGGAAATCGAAAACCTTCACAAGGCACTGAACCTGTATCTGAAAAGTACAAAGAAAAATTAAGTGAAAACACAAAACATAAAGGAGAAAGGCAATGTCAGACTATACAAACGTAAAAGAACTCTTTGGATGTGATGTATTCAATGATTCTGTTATGCAGGAGAGACTTCCCAAGAAAGTGTATAAGGAATTAAAAAAGACCATAGAAGAGGGAAAAGAGCTTTCCATGGAAATTGCAGATGTGGTTGCTCATGAAATGAAAGAATGGGCAATTGAAAAAGGAGCCACACATTACAGCCACTGGTTCCAGCCGCTGACAGGTGTGACAGCAGAGAAGCACGATGCATTCATTACTGCGCCAATGGAAAACGGAAAGGTTCTTTTAAGTTTTTCCGGAAAAGAACTGATCAAAGGCGAGCCGGATGCGTCCTCCTTTCCTTCCGGAGGTCTCCGTGCCACTTTTGAGGCCAGAGGCTACACTACCTGGGACTGTACTTCACCGGCCTTTGTGCGCCATGACGCAGCCGGCGGTATTCTCTGCATTCCTACTGCCTTTTGTTCCTATACAGGGGAGGCACTGGATCAGAAAACCCCTCTTCTTCGTTCCATGGAAGCAGTAAATAAACAGGCGCTTCGTCTGATCCGTCTTTTTGGAAACACAACTTCCAAAAAAGTTACTCCTTCTGTTGGAGCCGAGCAGGAATACTTTCTGATCGATAAAGAGAAATGGCTGCAGAGAAAAGACCTTACTTATACAGGAAGGACTTTATTTGGGGCAATGCCTCCAAAAGGACAGGAAATGGATGACCATTATCTTGGAACTATACGTCAGCGGATCTCTGCATATATGAAAGAAGTAAACGAAGAGTGCTGGAAGCTGGGAATCACTGCCAAGACGCAGCACAATGAGGTTGCTCCGGCCCAGCACGAGCTTGCGCCTATTTATGCGCCGGCAAATATTGCGGCAGACCATAACCAGATGATGATGCGCATCCTGAAAAAAGTGGCAAGCCGTCATGGAATGCGTTGTCTGCTTCACGAAAAACCCTTTGCAGGGGTAAATGGTTCCGGTAAGCACAATAACTGGTCTCTGACAACAGACGATGGAATCAACCTTCTGGAACCGGGCAAAACCCCTCATGAAAACGTTCAGTTTCTTCTTGTGCTGAC
This sequence comes from uncultured Blautia sp., assembly GCF_902497045.1. NCBI lineage: Bacteria > Bacillati > Bacillota > Clostridia > Lachnospirales > Lachnospiraceae > Blautia > uncultured Blautia sp. The sequence continues at coordinate 2,736 of NZ_CABVDF010000066.1, forward strand.
ATGTATCCTGAAAGCAGTGGATACCCATGCAGATCTTCTCAGAGAATCTGCCGCAGACGTTGGAAATGATTACCGTCTGGGAGGAAATGAGGCGCCGCCGTCTGTAATCTCAGTATTTTTGGGAGAACAGCTGGAGGATGTGCTGGAACAGCTGATCAGTACCGGTGTGGCAACACACAGCAAAAAAGGCAGCAAACTTCATACCGGTGTAAAAACACTTCCTGATTTTATGAAGGACGCTACAGACAGAAACAGGACTTCTCCCTTTGCCTTTACCGGAAACAAGTTTGAGTTCCGTATGGTTGGATCCAGAGATTCTATTTCCGAGTGTAATGTTGTGCTGAATACGATTGCGGCTCAGGCGTTCAAAGAGGCCTGCGACCGGCTGGAGGCAGCTCCGGACTTTGCACTGGCTGTCCATGATCTGATCAAGGAATATGCCACTGATCATCAGAGGATTGTATTCAACGGCAACGGTTATGCTCCGGAGTGGGCAGAGGAAGCAGAGAGAAGAGGTCTTCCGAATCTTCCTTCCATGGTGGACGCTATCCCGGCGCTTACAACAGAGAAGGCAGTAAGCCTGTTTGAAGAATTCCATGTATTTACAAGAGCAGAGCTGGAATCCCGTGCAGAGATCCAGTATGAAATTTATGCAAAAGCCATTAATATTGAGGCAAAGACCATGCTGGATATCACTACAAAACAGATCATTCCGGCGGTGATCAAATATACAACGGTACTTGCCCAGTCTATTAATGCAGTCCGTGCGGCAGCGGCAGTAGATGTAGGTGTCCAGACCTCCCTTCTTGAGAAATGCTCCAGCCGTCTGTCTGAGACAGATAAAGCAATGGGTGTTCTGGCCGATGCAGTTGCTCATATCGGCGATTATCCGGAAGGAAGAGAACGTGCGGTATACTGCAGGGAAAAGGTGGTAAAAGCAATGGAAGAACTCCGTAAACCAGTGGACGAGCTGGAAATGCTTGTGGACAAAGAAATGTGGCCAATGCCTTCCTACGGAGATCTGATATTTGAAGTCTGACAAAATCAGGAGAAAAGAATGGAAGAATTAAAATTTCTGGAGGAACAGAAAGTCTCTCCGGCGCTGATCCGCCAGATTGAGACATTCCGAAATACATATGGAACAGCAGAGGAAGCAGTACACAGGATCGTGAAGCCTTCCATTCCTTTTTATGGAAAAGATATCCTGGAGATGGCTATTGCAGGTCTTCTCCAGGGAGAAAATCTTCTCCTTACAGGACCTAAGGCTACGGGAAAAAATATTCTGGCAGAAAATCTTGCTTATATTTTTGGAAGACCTTCCTATAATGTTTCTTTTCATGTAAATACAAACAGCGGTGATCTGATCGGTACCGACACTTTTATAGATAATGAGGTGAAACTGCGCAAAGGAAGTATCTATCAGTGTGCGGAATACGGAGGTTTTGGAATCCTGGACGAGATCAATATGGCAAAAAATGATGCGGTGTCTGTGCTTCATGCCACTTTGGATTACCGACGGTCTATTGACGTGCCGGGATATGACAGGATAGAGCTGCATCCGGCAGCAAGATTTATTGGTACCATGAACTATGGATATGCCGGAACAAAGGAACTGAATGAAGCACTGGTATCCCGTTTTATGGTTATTGATATGCCGGCCCAGACAGAAGAATCTCTGAATTTTATTTTTGAAAGGATGTTTCCGAATGCACGCAGGAAAGCAGTGGAACAGTTTATCGGCGTGTTTCTGGATCTCCAGCTGAAAGCCCTTAACAGTGAAATATCTACCAAACCATTGGACCTGAGGGGGCTTCTGGCCGCTATGAAGATCGTAGACACAGGACTGACTCCCTGGAAGGCTGTTCAGATGGGCGTGGTAAATAAAACCTTTGATGTTTTTGAAAAAGAGATCGTGGAGGATGTAGTCCGTACCAGAATCCCGGCAGACTGGACAAGAGAGGACGTCTATGAATAAAGAAGATGATCTGGAAATTGACGACAGCCGTTTTGAGCTGGGAAACAGGATCAGGAATCTTCTCTGGACTGTCAGCGGAGATTATGGGCTTTCGGTAAAACCGGATATTTCCCTTTTTTTAAGATCCGGAGACATTGCTCTTTATGACGGGATCAAACAGGGTGCGTTTGCCAGATATTATGACCGGGATGCTATGGGAATGTACCTGGTAAAAAAAGTGTTTCTTCAGGCGAAGGAAAGTGAACTTACACTGATCGCTCAGCTTTGTATCGAAGAAGCAGTAGGAGAAAAAATCTGTCAGGAGCGTCCTGGAGTACGGTCTATGCAGAAGCAGGCTTTTGAAGATATCCTGGATCAGGAATTTGAGGAAATGCCTGATCCGGGAGATCTTCTGGCAAGACTGAAGATCGCGGTGTTGCGCAGAAGGCTGGACGGAGAAGATTTTCGGGTGGAAAAACGCCTGCGTCCGTATATGGATCTGATCCTGCGCGCAGAAAAAGCAGAGGATACCATGGAACTGATCCGGATTGTGGATGAGCTTTACAACAGGCTGGCAGATCCCCTGTTTGAAAAGCTTCACGGAAATCTGGAACGGGTGCTTGCGGTTACCTTAAAAGAACTGACGGAATACTCCTGGGAGGATTTTCTTACGGAGGAGCTTTATGAGGATGCTCTGGAAAGCTATGTGGAACAGCTGACCGGGCAGATTACCGGAATTGAAGATACATCTGTTACAGACGCCATGGAAGAAAAGCGTCAGGCAAAGCATAAGATAACAGTGGTGTCACAGGAAGCTCTGGAAAAGGCGCATACTTATGTGGAGTTGAATTACGGAAAAACTTATCTTACAGAACTGGAAGAAAAAAGGATGAACCGTCTGATGTGTAAAGGCGTCCATGGAGACTGCAGCCTTTATTTTACAGAGGGAATTCTGAAAAATCCTGTCAAAAGAAACTATCAGTATGAATATGCGAAGCGTCTCCGGAATAAAAACATCTGGCTGTACCATGACAAGCACAGGATCGTGAAGCACAATATTGCGGAACTGACAGATATGCTGCGGAAATCACTGGTTTTGAGAAGCGAAGAGCAGGTTGTACTTTCTGACAGAGGAACTATTCTTCCGTCCCGCTTATGGCGTATTGGAAGAAGCAGCGAGGCAACTGTGTTTCAGAGAGAACTGAAAGCAGATGCGGCGGATTTTGTGGTAGATGTCCTGATCGATGCCAGCGGTTCGCAGATGAGCCGTCAGGGTGAGGTGGCTCTTCAGGCATATATCATCAGTGAGGCTCTCAGTAATGTGGAAATCCCTCACAGAGTAATGAGTTTTTGTACCTTCTGGGATTATACGATCCTTCACAGGTTTCGAGAATATGATGATCCCCGTACCGAAAACGACAATATATTCAATTATGTGACTTCCTCCAACAACCGTGACGGACTTGCCCTGAAAACAGCAGGGTATGGACTGCTTCAGCGGGAGGAAGAGAAAAAAATCCTGATCGTACTCAGTGACGGAAGACCTTATGATGTGATCGTCAACCGTCCCAATGCCAGAAACCCCAAGCCTTATCAGGGAAGTATGGCAATCTCCGATACAGGGACAGAAGTACGGCGGCTCAGAAATCTGGATGTCAGTGTGCTGGGTGTATTTGCAGGAGAAGAAAAAGACCTTACTACGGAAAAGAAAATTTTTGGCAAGGATTTTGCTTACATTCGCGATATCCGAAATTTCTCGAAAATTGTAGGGAGATATCTGAAAAGACAGATGGAAGTATAAAAGCAACCTGATAGAACGTAAAGCATTATAGTTCTGTTCAGGTTGTTTTTTCGTGAAAAAATATTTAAAAGCAACAGAAACAAAAGGTTTTTTGTAAAAAAATATGGAAAAAGCAAAAAAACAATTGAATATTTTTGTGAAATCAGATATAATGTGAAAATGCAATAAAGGGCTGAAGCGGAATCTGGAGAAGTCCTATTTTTTTTACCGGTCATGTCCGCTGAACATGGACAGATGTTTACACTAAAGTGATAAAAGAAAGAAATAGACGTACTTTTTTTATACTGATTCCAAAAAACAAAAAATAAAGAAAAGTATCCCTGATATTGTCAGAAAAAAGAAAAAAGGAGTGTATTTACGTGGGAAAATACGTTACAAAGCGAGTTCTCCTTGCCATTGTCACCGTTTTTATTGTATGCGGCATTACATTTTTTGCCATGAACGCTATTCCAGGCGGTCCTTTTGACGGTGAAAAAGCGCTTTCTCCGGAAGTAAAAGAAGCATTGGAGAAGAGATTCAATCTGGACAAACCGGTTCCTGAGCAGTTTGTTCTTTATATGAAGAACCTTGCACATGGAGATTTTGGTGTTTCTGCCAAAACCGGACGTGACATTAAGACAACAATCTTTGAGTCCTTTAAGGTATCAGCGAAGCTGGGAGGAATGGCGATTCTGACTGCTCTGGTACTGGGGCTGATTTTCGGAAGTCTTGCAGCTCTTACAAGAAATCATCTGCCTGACAGGCTGATCATTTTCTTTTCGACCTTATTCACGTCGCTTCCAAGCTTTGTGTTTGCCTCGCTTTTACTGTTGGTATTTTGCGTTACTTTGAAATGGGTGCCTGTATGGAGCCCGGACAACCAGAACTATCTGCTTCCGGTGATCGCGCTGGCTGCTTACCCGATGGCATACATAACACGTCTTACCAAGAGCAGTATGCTGGACGTGCTTGGACAGGATTATGTCCGTACTGCAAGAGCCAAGGGTGTATCTCAGCTGAAGACTATCTTCAAGCACACATTGAGAAATGCTCTGATCCCGGTTGTTACCTATGTAGGTCCTATGACAGCATCTATCCTTACAGGAAGTCTTGTTGTGGAAAAAATCTTTACCATCGGCGGACTTGGTGCAAAGTTTGTAGAGGCCATCACGAACAGAGATTATCCTCTGATCATGGGAACTACTATTTTCCTGGCAGTTCTGATGGTAACAATGAACCTGATCACGGATATCGTCTACAAGATGATCGACCCGAGAATTAAACTGGATTAAGGAGGTAACTACGTGGATAACACCAGTAAGAATCTGGATGAAATGCCGAAAAAATCGCCATTGAGCTTCCAGATTGATTTGAAAAAATTTGAAAAAGCAACGGATGAAGAGAAAAAACAGCAGGACGTTATGAGCGAGTCCACCTCTTTCTTTAAAGATGGTATGCGGAAACTCAGAAGAAACCCGCTGGCTATGGGAAGTATCGTAGTATTGATCCTGATCATGGCTATGATCTTTATCGTACCGCATATTGTTCCGTATTCTTATTCTCAGATCATTACAGTAAACGGAAGAAGAGATAAGACAGCTTCCAATATGGCTCCTTTTGAGTATTCACAGCTGGAGCAGAAATATATGGAAGAAGGCGGAAAGGTCTTCCCTCATATTATGGGAACAGATGAGATGGGACGTGACTACTTTGTCCGTGTTATTTACGGAACCAGAGTATCCCTGGCAGTTGGCCTTTTTGCCAGCATCATCGTACTGATCATCGGTGTTCTTTATGGAAGTATCTCGGGATACTTTGGCGGAAAAGTTGACCTGGTAATGATGCGTATTGTGGATATTATTTATTCCCTTCCGGACATGCTGATGGTAATCCTGCTTTCCGTGGTGCTCCGTGAGACACTGAAGGTAGATAATATTGCCTTTCTTCAAAAACTGGGACCAAACATGATCTCCATGTTTATTGTATTTGGTCTTCTGTACTGGACCGGAATGGCGCGTATGGTACGAGGACAGATCCTGACCATCAAGCAGAACGAATATGTTCTGGCTGCCAAGATCAGCGGCGCGAAATCAGGACGTATCATCCGGAAACATATTCTTCCGAACTGTGTCAGTGTTATCATTGTAGCAGGCGCACTTCAGATTCCGTCAGCTATTTTTACTGAGAGTTTCTTAAGTTTTATCGGTCTTGGTGTACAGGCGCCAATGCCTTCTCTCGGTTCTCTGGCAAATGCAGGCCGTGCAGGTCTGACTGCTTATCCTTATAAGCTGATCTTCCCTGCTGTTATGATCTGTCTGATCACACTTGCATTTAACTTACTGGGCGACGGCCTCCGCGATGCCTTTGACCCGAAACTGAGGAGGGACTAAGATGAGTGAGAATATACTTTCAGTCGTAGACTTAAATACCTCTTTCCATACAGACAGAGGAGAGGTCATGGCGGTAAACGGTGTTTCCTTTAATCTTGACAGGGGTAAGATCCTGGGAATTGTAGGAGAGTCCGGTTCCGGAAAAAGTGTTACCGCTTATTCAATTATGCAGATCCTCGAAAAGAACGGAAGCATCAAAAAAGGCCAGGTTCTTTATAAAGGAGAGGACATTACAAAATTTACAGAAAAACAGATGCGGGAATTCCGGGGAAAATGCTGTTCCATTATTTTCCAGGATCCTATGACCAGTCTGAATCCGGTGTTCACCATCGGAAATCAGTTAAAAGAAGCCATTGAGCTTCACACACCGCGTAAAGGCAAAGAAGCTATGGACCGCGCTGTGGAGATGCTGACTCTTGTAGGTGTAAATGAGCCGGAAAAACGTGTGAAACAGTATCCATATGAGCTGTCCGGCGGTATGCGCCAGCGTGTGATGATTGCCATGGCTCTGGCATGCGAACCGGATATCCTGATCGCAGATGAACCGACTACTGCGCTTGATGTTACAATTCAGGCACAGATTCTGGAACTGATGCAGAGCCTTCAGAAAAAGCTGGGAATGGCGATCATTATGGTTACTCATGATCTTGGAGTAATTGCAGATATGTGCGATGAGATCATTGTTATGTATGGCGGCCGTGTATGCGAGAGGGGAACGGCAGAGGATATTTTCTATCGTCCTTCCCATGAATACACAAAGGGACTCCTGAAATCAATCCCAAGTGTAGACCGTATGGGTGAAAAGCTTGTTCCTATTCCGGGAACGCCCATCAACCTTTTGAATATGCCTAAGGGCTGTGCATTCTGCCCGCGCTGCGAAAATGCCATGAAGATCTGTATTGAGGAGATTCCGCCGGAAATGCAGATGCCGGACGGTCATTTCGCTTCCTGCTGGATGAATGTGAAGAAACAGATGGAGGCACAGAGTAATGAGTGAAATGAAGAAAAAAAGTGAATATCTGGTTGAGGTCAATAACCTGAAACAGTATTTTCCCATAAAGACCGGTTTTATGAAGACAACTCCACTGAAAGCAGTGGATGGTGTATCTTTTAATATTAAAGCCGGAGAGACACTTGGCCTTGTAGGAGAGTCCGGCTGCGGAAAAACAACCGTAGGACGTTCTCTTCTTAGATTATATACTCCTACCTCCGGAGATGTGTTCTTTGACGGAGAAAGAGTAGACAAAAACAGCATAGGCCATATGAGAAAACAGATGCAGATGGTATTTCAGGATCCATATTCTTCACTGAATCCACGTATGACTGTAGAGGATATCATCGGAGAGCCTCTGGACGTACACAAACTGTACTCCGGCAAAGGGGAACGCCGTGACCGTATCCTTGAACTTATGGAACTGGTTGGTCTGAATGCCGAACATGCAACCCGTTATGCACATGAGTTCAGCGGCGGTCAGCGTCAGCGTATCGGTATCGCCAGGGCTCTGGCAACGAATCCGCGTTTTATCGTCTGTGACGAGGCAGTCAGTGCCCTGGACGTTTCCATCCAGGCACAGGTTATCAATATGTTTGAAGAACTTCAGGAGAAGCTTGGCGTGGCATACCTTTTTATTGCCCATGACCTTCTGGTTGTTCATCATATTTCTGACCGTATTGCAGTTATGTATCTGGGACGTATTGTAGAAATTGCAGATGCAGATGATCTGAATGCGTCTCCGATTCATCCGTATACACAGTCTCTGTTAAGTGCAGTTCCGTATCCAGATCCCAAAATGGCAAAAGAACGTCAGCGTATTATTCTGGAGGGAGATGTTCCAAGCCCTCTCAATATGCCGAAGGGATGTGCATTCCGTACAAGATGCAAATATGCCACGGAACGCTGTGCACAGGAGTGTCCGACACTGACAGACAGAGGCAATGGACACATGGTAGCCTGCTTCAATAAATAAAAGCAAGGCATAAAACCATAACAAAGGGAATACAATTACCGTGCAGTATTTGTGTGGTGTTTGTATAAAATACAGTGAAAACTGTAAAAAAATCCAGATAGGAGGAATTTTTTATGAAGAAGAAACTTGCAGCACTGGCTCTGGCATCAGCTATGGCAGTGACCACCGTAGGGGGGGCAACTGTATACGCTGCTGAAGAGCACGGACCATCCAGCGAAGCAGCTCCGGCATGGGAAGCTTATAACGCACGTATCGCTGAGATCAGAACAGAGACAGATCTGGCTAAACGTGAGGCGCTGATGCATGAGGCAGAGGACGAGCTTATGAACACATGGGCAGTTGTTCCGCTGTACTACTACAACGACGTGTACATGCAGAAAACAGATGTAGAGAACATCTACTGCAATCTGTTCGGCTTCAAGTATTTCGGATATGCAAAAACTCCGGACAACACTTTAAGCCTTCAGGTTGCAGCTGAGCCGAACAAGCTTGACCCGGCTCTGAACTCTACAGTTGACGGTGCATGCCTTGCAATCCTTGCTTTTTCCGGTCTGTATTCTTATGATGCAGAGGGACAGCTTATTCCGGAACTGGCAGAAAGCTATGAAATGAGCGAAGACGGACAGATGTATACGTTCACTTTAAGAGACGGACTGAAATGGTCTGACGGCGAAGAGCTGAATGCAGAGGATGTTGCATACAGCTGGAATCGTCTTGCCAATCCGGAGACAGGTGCTGACTATGCTTACCTGACAGACATCATTGCAAAGAATGATGACGGAACACTGAAGATCGAGGCTTCCGAAGACGGAAAGACATTTACTGTACATCTTACAGCTCCATGTGCATACTTCCTTGATCTGTGCGCATTCCCGGCATTCTATCCGGTACCGCAGCAGAATGTAGAGTCTGCAGAAGGCGCTGCTGAGAACCCGGGTGCATGGTGCGTTGAGTCCGGATTTGTTACTTCCGGTCCGATGACCTGTACAGAGTGGAAACACAACGAGTCCATGACTTATGAGAAGAACCCGAACTACTTCAGAGCAGATGAAGTATCTCTGGACAAGATCCAGTTCATGCTTAGTGCTGATGATACAGCAATCTGGAATGCATTTGAGGACGGATCCCTTCAGTTCATCGATACTATTGCAACAGATATGATGGCAACAGCAAAAGAAAAAGAAGAGTATCATAATGTTCCTACACTGGGAACCTATTATTCAGGATTTAATGTAAACAGCGAGCTGTTTGCAGGCAAGACTGTACAGCAGGCTGCTGACATGAGAAAGGCTATGTCTCTTCTCATCGACCGTCAGTACATTGTTGACACCATTGCACAGGCTGATCAGGAAATTGCTAATACTTTCATCCCGACAGGAATGGGAGACGGCAACGGCGGTGAGTTCCGTGTAAATGACGATGCTTATACCTATCCGATGGAAGATGTAGTTGGATACTTTGATCCAAGCCCAGAGGCTTATGAAGCAAACCTGGAGGAAGCAAGAAAGCTTCTTGAAGGCGCTGGATATCAGTTTGACGAAAACGGCATGCTTTCTGCAGATACTCCGATCAACATGACTTACCTTACAAACGATGCAGAAGGCAATGTTAAGATTGGTGAGTCCATTCAGCAGGATTTTGCAGCAATCGGTATCAACGTAACTGTTGAGACACGTGAGTGGTCTGTATTCCTTGACGAGAGAAAACAGGGCAAATTCGACTTCTGCCGTGAGGGATGGCTTGCAGATTACAACGACCCGATCAACATGCTTGAAATGTGGGAGACAGAATCTGGAAACAACGATATGCAGTTTGGAAGATAATCTGGATTTCATATAAGTAAAAAAGAGGCAGTGCTTTCTTTCTGACCGATACAGAAAGAGAGGGCTGCTTCTCTTTTTTTTATAAAGAT
>NZ_CABVDF010000067.1:0-12565 GCF_902497045.1 uncultured Blautia sp.
TTTTTTGTTTTATTCCAACTGGGCCTGAAAAAAGTTAAGGTAAAAATAAGGTACAGTTAAGCCTCTCCTAAGCCTGATCTTTTATACTTGTTTCAGATCAGAAAAGAATTTAAGGAGGTAACTGATATGGGACCTGTGATTGTTACAGATTCTCTCACAAAAAAATATAAGACAAAGGCTGTAGTAGACCAGATTGATCTCCGCATACCTGGCGGAAGCATTTACGGCTTTCTCGGACCTAACGGCGCCGGAAAGTCTACTACTCTGAAAATGCTTCTGGGGCTGGTAAAGCCAACGGAAGGGCATATTCAGATCTTTGGAAAAGAGATAAATTCCAAAAACCGTTTAACAATACTCTCTGAAACAGGGTCACTGATCGAAGCGCCTGCATATTACGGTCATTTAAGCGGAAAAGAAAACCTTCAGATCGTCTGCACCTTAAAAAATGTGCCGGAAAAAGAAATCCAGCGCGTGCTCCACATTGTCCGCATGGAAGAGCAGCAGAACAAAAAGGTAAGTCAGTATTCTCTTGGAATGAAGCAGCGCCTTGGACTTGCAGCTGCTCTTCTTGGAAATCCAAAAATCCTTCTGCTGGATGAACCCACAAACGGACTGGATCCTGCCGGGATACAGGAAATGCGGGAACTGATCTGTTCTCTTCCTGCTTCTTTTGGAATCACAGTTCTGATTTCCAGCCATCTTCTTTCTGAAATGGATCAGATGGCAACTCATGTAGGAATCATCAATCAGGGACAGCTGATCTTTCAGGACAGCTTAAACGTCCTTCATGAACACAGCCGTGGAAGGCTTTACCTGCACACATCTGATGATCAGGCAGCTCTCCTGCTGCTGAAAAATTCCGGTATTTCTGCACAGTGGAGGGATGGGCGTCTCAGCCTGAAGCTTATGGATGACAGCAGGATCATGCGCGCAGTGGCTCTTCTGGTAAACTCCGGAATCGGGATTCTTCGTCTGGAAGAACAGCAGATGAGTCTGGAAGATATCTTTCTTCAGCTTACAGGAAAGCAGGTGAGTTTATGACAGAATACTTATTGTCACAGATACGTGCAGAACACCAAAAAGTAAAGCATACAAAAGCGCTTCTTGTTCCTCTTGGCTTTCTGGGTTTTTATTTTCTGTGGACCATGTGGCAGATCAGTTCTATGAAGCCAGACGAATTCCTGACCGGGTATCCCATGCTGTTTTATCAGCTGCCTGTCATGAATGCGATTCTCCTTCCATTGATGATCTCTGTGACCGCCAGCAGGATCTGTGATATGGAAGTCAAAGGAGACACGCTGAAGCTCCTATATACCGTACAAAAACCAGGCAGTTTTTTTGACTGTAAATATCTGAACGGCTTCCGGTATCTGGTATTTTTCACCTTTGGGCAGGGACTGCTGATCCTTTTTTTCGGCAGTATCAAAAAATTTGGCGGCTTCCGGGCAGGCGATTTTTTTCTTTATCTCCTCACCGTCCTTACAGTCAGTGCAGTGATCCTGATAATCCAGCAGACATTGTCTCTTCTTTCAGAAAATCAGCTTTTCCCTCTGGGAATCGGAATCGCCGGAAGTTTTCTTGGTCTTTTTTCCATGTTTTTCCCTGCACCTGTGGCAAGATTCGTGCTCTGGGGGTACTATGCAGTTTTTTCTACTGTGGGGATGGACTGGAACAAGGACACAAGGATCATCCATTATTACGAAATTTCTTTTCCAGTCCGTAAATTTATCCTGTTTCTGGCTTTCGGAATTTTTATTTTCCTGCTGTGCCGGACTGTTTTTACAAAAAAGGAGGTATAGATCATGCTGACCCGATGTATTCGTGCAGAAAAACTGAAGCTGCGTCACTCTCTGATTTTTCCTGCCTGTATTCTGATCCCGATTATTCCCGCTGTTATGGGAACCTTTAATTATATGCAGAACCTGGGAATCCTGAAATCCCAGTGGTACTCTCTTTGGACGCAGCATACACTGTTTTATGCCAGCTTCTTCTTTGCGCCGCTGATCGGTCTGTACTGTTCTTATATCTGGAGACTGGAACACCGGCATAATAACTGGAATAAAATCATGACAGCCCCGGTTCCTGTCTCGGATCTGTTCTTTGGAAAGCTGGTATGGATTCTGCTTATTACCCTTATGACTCAGCTGTGGACCGGAATCCTTTATCTGATCAGCGGCAAGCTTGCCGGTCTTCCGGGAGTCTGCCCTCCGGAAATCATAATCTGGATTTTAAGAGGAACTCTGGGCGCCGTACCTATCTGCTGTCTCCAGTTATTTCTCTCTATGAAAATTCGGAGCTTTTCCATACCGGTGGGAATCGGACTGATCGGAAGCGTCCTGGGCGTATTATTTAATAATGAAGGTATCGGTATTTTCTGGCCGTACAGTCTCATGCTTCTGGGTATGAATTCCAATGGTACCAAAGACACTGTTTTAAAGAATTTCCTTCCGTTTTTTATATCTGTAGCTGCTTTTTCTGTATTCTTCTGTCTGGCTGCCATATGGAATCTGAAACATAAGGATATAAAAGCTTAAAATAAAAGCATCTCCCCTCTTGACAGATACTGATATTTCTTCTAATATATAAGGACAGTAAAGCTTACGTTCGTCTGTATACCAGTCATTATCTTATTATATAAGGGCTTGTACTGGTTTCGACGGGGGCTTTGAAGTTGGGGAAGCCATCCGCAGACTCCTGGACTGCGTACCAACCGGGAAACTAAATATAAACGCAAACGAACAGTACGCGTTAGCAGCCTAATTGCTGCTCGTCAGCCCTGATGCACTCACACATCAGGAATCTGGCGTCGACTATGTGAGAAACCTTGCCGGGTAAGCTTTGCCCCGGCAGATGTATCATGAAGCTACTGAAGTGGTAAGCCTGTCGGTGGGCGTGCCGCCAAGGGAATGTTAAATCAGCGACTGTGATGGGAGATGCCGCAAGGGATAGGCTTTCGGACAGGGGTTCGATTCCCCTCAGGTCCATTAAGAAAACCCGGTAGGTACAGGATGTTCCTGTATTTACCGGGTTTTTATTATAATCTGACGCTACATGAAGTTCGCAAAAACTGAAGCGCCTGCCACAGTACACAGACCACATACTACAATGGCCAGACTGCTCATGGCACCTTCTACCTCACCCATTTCCATTGCTTTGGCTGTTCCTATTGCATGGGCAGCTGTTCCAATGGCCAGTCCTCTGGACACAGCGTGACGGATACGAAAGAGCTTACACACCGCTTCTGCTATAATATTTCCCAGAACTCCGGTGATGATGATCGTCGCCACAGAAATGGTCACATACCCTCCCAGTTCTTCAGAAACTCCCATACCGATGGCTGTTGTGATAGATTTCGGAAGAAGAGTTACATATTCCCTGTGGCTGAGTCCAAAAGCCATAGCCATGGCCAAAATACTGCCCAGACTTGCCAGCACACCGGACAAAATTCCAGCCAGAATGGCAACTATATTTTTTTTGAGAATATCCAACTGTATATACAGAGGAATAGCAAGACACACCGTAGCAGGAGTCAGAAGATAGCTTAAATACTGTGCGCTTGCATTATAACTTTCATAGTCCACGCGGAAAAGAACCAGTATACCGATCACCAGAAGAATTGAGATCAGAAGAGGATTCAGAATCGGCAGTTTCCACTTTTTTCGAGCAGCCAGGCCGATCTCATAGGCCAAAAGGCTGATCACAACCCCCAGCGTAGCTGAATTAAGCACTATATTTTCCATTTTCCTTCTCTCCCTTCTTATTTTCTTTCGCTTCTTTTTTCTCTTTCCGATCCATCATAAAATCTGTCACCTTTCCGGTCACAAACATTACGATAAGTGTTGTTGCTGCTGTAATCACCAGAAGCGGAACCAGAAATCCCTGCAGTTCTCCCCAGGATGCCATCAGCCCTACTCCTGCCGGAATAAACATTAAAGGCATAATTTCTATAAGAAATTCACCTACATCCTTTACCTGCTCCACCTTGATCACTTTTGCAAGAAGCAGAACAAACATCAAAAGAAGACCATGGATACTCCCCGGAATCTGCAGCGGAAGAAAATATTTTAACAATTCCCCCGCACAGGTAACCCCTAAAATGATTCCAAATTGCCTCATATACTTCATTTTTTTCCTCCAGATATCATTTAATGCTTTTATAAACGCAAAATAGTTTTAATACTGTGCTGTACAATAACGTTTCTCATTATATCACGGAATAAATTTTTTATACAAGAGAAAAACTGACTGATATCCTGCAATTTCTTTATATAAAAACCGTAATTATGCCTAATTGGTCTGACCAGTCATTATCTCACAAAAAAATCTGATTTCCCATGAATATTGTTTTGAATTCCTTTCATTTTTTTATGGTTTCCTGACCGTTTCCATGGTACAATAGGTATATTGTTACTTTATGGAGGAAATTGAATATGAAAAAAGGAAACTGGAAGGCACTCCTTCCAATCGCAGTGTTTCTGGTCATGTATCTGGGACTGGGGATTCTCTTTGAATATGTATTGAAGATCCCTATGGGATTTTACAACATCCCTATCGTAGTTTCATTCCTGACCGCTCTTCTGGTTGCATGTATCCAGAACCCCAAGCTGAGCTTTGACGAAAAACTTGCAGTTATGGCTCAGGGTGTCGGCGATAAAAACATCGTTACCATGATCCTGATCTTTATGGTTGCAGGTATCTTTGTAGGTGTCGTTGGACGAGAAAGTGCAGAAAGTGTTGCCTACTTCCTGCTGTCTATTATCCCGGCCCGCTTTGCAGTGATCGTGCTTTTTGTGGTAAGCTGTTTTGTATCTCTTGCCATGGGTACTTCCGTGGGCACCATCACACTGATCACCCCCATTGCTCTTGCAGTATCCACCGGCTCCGGCTTTTCTGCACCGCTATGTATCGGTGCTGTTATGGGTGGCGCCATGTTTGGAGATAATCTTTCCTTTATCTCTGATACAACAATTGCGGCATGTAACGGACAGGGCTGTGCAATGAAGGATAAATTCCGTGCAAACTTCAAAATTGCCCTTCCGGCTGCTCTGGTTACCCTGGTGATTATTTTTATCCGCACATCCGGCGGTGCAGACAGCGCTGCTATCATCAAGGATTACAACCTGATCCGTATCGTCCCGTATATTCTTGTTCTGGTGGGAGGGATCATTGGAATCAATGTATTTGTAGTTCTCCTGATCGGAATCCTTTCCGGTTCTGTGATCGTGCTTGCTACAGGTGCTACTCCTGCGACCGAGCTTCTTGCAAATATGGGAACCGGCGCTGCAGGTATGTATGAGACAACCATGGTAGCAATCCTTGTTTCTGCAATCTGTGCTCTGATCCAGAAATATGACGGATTTACTGCTCTTCTGAACTTCATCCGCCGTATCTTTAAAACTCAAAAAGGCGGCAAGCTTGGAATGGGACTTCTGGTAGGCGCAATGGATATTGCCACTGCAAATAATACGGTTGCTATTGTTATGGCCAATCCGATTGCAAAAGAAATGGCTGAAGAATATGACGTGACTCCTCAGACAACAGCTTCTATCCTGGACACCTTTTCCTGTGTATTCCAGGGAGTCATCCCTTATGGTGCCCAGATGCTGATCGCTATTTCCACAGCTGCCGAGCTTGGATTCGAGTTTTCCGCATTTGACATCATGCCGAATCTGTACTATCCATACATACTTCTGATCAGTGCTCTGTTCTATATGTTCCTTGCACCAAAGAAGAAAACAAAATAAAATACAGGCTGACGGCAGATCCGCAAAAAGGACTGCCTGTCAGCCTGCTTTTTATTTACAATTATTTATTCCCCCATATCCTCTGCACATTTTTTCAGTTTTTCACGGATAGGAAGATGATAGGGACATCTCTTTTCACACTCTCCGCAGCCAACGCATGCTGATGCTTTTACTGCCAGCGTACTATATCTGTCTTTTGCCCAGTCAGCAAGATTATATCTCTGAAGATATCCTGCAAACAGAAATACGCTTGGGATATTGATGCCTACCGTACATGGCGCACAGTAATTACAACGGCGGCAAAAATCTGTTCCCAGCTGCTTCTTTACATCTTCTATTTTCTTCAGTTCTTCCCCTGTAAGAGATTTCTCATCCTCACATGCCTGAATATTTTCATCAAGTTCTCCCGCTTCTGCCATCCCCGGGATCACGACTGTAACATTTTTATTTGCACAGATATAACGCAGTGCGAGAGAGGCATCTTCAATAGCTCCTCCTGCAAGAGGTTTCATAGCTATAAAACCAACATTTTTTTCTGTGCATTTACGTATCAGATCTTCTCCCTGGTTTTCTACAATATTATACGGGAACATGATTGTTTCCACCCATTCCAATTCCAGAGCTCTCTCAAACACCTGAACAGAATGGCATGTCAGCCCTATATGCCCAATCTTTCCAGCTTCTCTTGCTTCCATCAAAGCTTCCAGCGCCCCATCTTTTCCAGTCACCTGATCCAGCTGCTCCATGCTTGGATTATGAACCTGATAAAGTTCAATGTGATCCGTACGAAGATTACGAAGACTGGTTTCGATATCTGCTGCCATAGCTTCTTTTGTTCTTGCCATGGATTTAGTAGCCACTACAAATTTATCTCTGATTCCCTCCATAGCATATCCCAGATATTCTTCACTGACTGTATATCCTCTTGCGGTATCAATATAATTGATTCCTTTATCTGCCATTTCATGCAGAAGCTTTCTGGTTCCCTCTGCATCAATTCTCTGGATCGGAATTCCGCCAAACCCCATTCTTGAAATGGTAAGCCCTGTTTTACCTAATTTTCTGTATTCCATAAAATCTCTCCTTCTGTTTTATACGTTTTATGCTGTTGGAAAGCCAGCACAGCATATGGTACTTTCTTACCGCATAAAGAATACCGCCGGCAGATACCGGCGGTATAAATTGCTGAACTAAATCAAACTCTGGACAGATATTCACCTGTTCTTGTATCGATTTTTAATTTGTCTCCCTGATTTACAAACAGAGGAACCTGAACCTGTGCTCCGGTTTCAACGATTGCCGGTTTGGTAGCGCCCTGAGCAGTATTTCCTGCAAATCCCGGTTCTGTTTCAGTAACCTCCAGCTCTACGAAGAGAGGCGGCTCGATTGCAAATACGTTTCCGTTATGGGAACAGATTTTAACAATCTCGTTTTCCTTAACAAATTTCAGAGAATCTCCAACCTGGTCTGCGGTAAGAGCGATCTGATCGTAGGTTTCTACGTTCATGAAGTTGTAAAGCTCTCCGTCATTATACAGATAGCTCATATCCACACGCTCAATACGTGCCTGCGGGAACTTCTCTGTAGGACGGAAAGATTTTTCCAGTACAGCTCCTGTAATTACGTTTTTATATTTTGTTCTGACAAATGCAGCGCCCTTTCCAGGTTTTACATGCTGAAATTCAACAATCTGACATACATTTCCCTCAATTTCAAGTGTGATACCGTTTTTGAAATCACCTGCTGAAATCATAGTTAAATCCTCCTTCTAGTAATCTTCACTACTCAACATTCTATAATACCATAACAGTTTTTTCAACTGTTTTTTTCATAAGCTGCCAATTTTTCCTCAATTTCCTTTACAAGCTCTTCAAAAGGCTTCTCTCCGGTAATCACCTGGATATCTGCAAACTTCTGATATACCGGATCTCTCTGCTTTAGAAGTTTTTTTATTTTTTCATCTCTGTCATCTCCGTCCAGCAGAGGATCTTTTCTGGAACCTTCCAGCCTCTTTTTCAGCGTTTCCAGAGATCCCTTCAAATATACAACTGTTCCCAGTTCCTTCAGATATTTCTGGTTCTGTTCCTGAAGGGGCAGACCCGATCCCAGAGAAAGAACTTTCTTTTCTTTATCATTGATCAGTTCTTTCAGAGCCATTGTCTCCAAAGCGCGGAAAAAAGGTTCTCCGAATTTTTCAAATATCTCTCTGACAGACAAATTCATTTTTTTAACAATCAGTTTTTCAAGATCTACAAAAGGCAGTCCCAAATCTCTGGAAAGCTGTTTGCCTACTCTCGTCTTACCTGAACCCATAAACCCGATGATCACCACATGGTTCATAAAGTTCCCTCCTCTTTCCTGTAAAAATAAAGTACGATTCTCTCCAGATATCGTTTCAAAACGATCTGAATCTCTTCTTTCGGATGGATCGGCTTTACAAGAATATTGCGGATGCCGGTTCTTTTGGCACCGTATATATCTGTAAACAGCTGATCACCGATAAAAACTGTGTTGGAACAGTCCGTCCCCAGCAGTTCCATGGCTTTTTTATAATTCCCCACTGCCGGTTTATGCGCATTTTCTATAAAGTGCTCCCCAATCTTTTCATTAAAGGAAGCAACTCTCTGGATCTGGTTATTTGATAAAAAGCAGCTTTTGAATCCGATTTTTCGAAGACGCTCAAAAAGTTCTATTGCCCGTTCATCCGCCGGCGCCCCGTGGGGCACCAGCGTATTGTCAATATCGAACAGAAGACCTCTGTATCCTTCCTCGTATAGCTTCTCATAGTCCACTGCATAAGCAGATTCCAGATATTCATCCGGGAAAAAACATCGAAACATTTTTCTCTCCTGCAATTATTATTTTCAGCGCTGATCAAGGGGAATATACTCTGCCGGTGCCAGCACATTCTTGTAGGCCGGACGAATGATCTTGTCTGTATTGATCAGCTCTTCCATACGATGAGCACTCCATCCTACAATACGTGCAACTGCAAACATCGGAGTATAAAGTTCCAGAGGAAGATCCAGCATACTGTACACAAATCCACTGTAAAAGTCCACATTAGCGCTGACACCCTTGTAGATTTTTCTCTCCTCTGCAATAACTTCTGGAGCCATTTTTTCTACCATAGAATACAGATTGTAATCTTTCATGCGGCCCTTTTCCTTTGCAAGACTTTCAACAAAGCCTTTAAGAACCTCTGCTCTCGGATCTGATACTGAATAAATCGCATGTCCCATACCATAGATCAGACCTCTTCTGTCGAAGGCTTCTTTGTGAAGAAGACGTTTCAGATAATTGCGTACCTCATCTTCGTCTTCCCAGTCATGGACTTCCTTTTTCATATCGTCAAACATCCGGATAACTTTAATATTCGCACCGCCATGCTTCGGTCCTTTCAAGGAACCAAGAGCTGCCGCAATGGCTGAATATGTATCTGTTCCGGAAGAAGACACCACATGGGTGGTGAAAGTAGAGTTGTTTCCACCGCCATGCTCCATATGAAGGATCAAAGCAAGATCCAGTATCTTTGCCTCCAGATCTGTATATTTTTTATCTGGTCTCAGGATCCGCAGAATATTTTCTGCTGTAGAAAGCTCTTTTTTCGGATTATGGATATAAAGGCTTTTTCCTCTGATATAATGGTTGTATGCCTGATATCCGTATACAGATAAAAGCGGAAATACACTGATAAGATTTAAACATTGACGCAGAACATTCGGAAGGGAAATATCATCCGGATTGTTGTCGTAAGAATAAAGAGTCAGTACGCTTCTGGAAAGTGCGTTCATAATATCTCTTCCCGGTGCTTTCATTACAACATCACGCACAAAATTTCGCGGAAGAGTACGCTGATTGGCAAGAAGCTGTTTAAAATCTTCCAGCTGTTTTTTATCCGGCAGTTTACCGAACAGAAGAAGATATGTAGTTTCTTCAAAACCGAAACGGTCGTCCCTTACAAAGCCAGCTGTCAGATCTTTAATATTATATCCTCTGTAGTACAGACTTCCTGCACAGGGAACTTCTTTTCCATCCACTACCTTCACTGCCTGGACGTTTGACACCTGAGTCAGACCTGCCAGCACACCTTTACCATTAATATCACGAAGACCTCGCTTCACGTCATACTTCCCATAAAGCGACAGATCTATACTGGTATGATCCTTACACAATTCCGTCAGTTTCTCAATTTCCGGTGTTACTTTCATGTTAAATCCTGTCATACATAATATCTCCTTTCAACTTGCACTTTTATCCGATCAAGGTCCCTCCTCATCCCTTTCTCTTAGCTGTCTTCACATATTTTCTGTTCCAACATTAGATATAGTATAGCATTTTTTTTAATTCTGGTCTACATAATTAAACGGTTTCTCTTCAATCCCGGTGAATTTACCGAAAAATTTCACAAGAAACTGCTGTTTTCGCCTTTAAATTTTTATTTTTTCGGCAGTAATTTTTTTTAATGGCCGTCTTGTATACTCTACCACTTTAGTGTATAATAGTTGCAGCACTGAGAAATCTCAGTCAATAGAAGAAATGGGAAAAAATGGATGAGGAGGAAATTATTATGTCCTACACACAAGAAGTATACGAAAGAGTCGTAGCACAAAATCCGGGCGAGCCGGAATTCCATCAGGCAGTAAAAGAAGTGCTTGATTCCCTGAAAGTAGTCATTGACAAAAATGAAGAAGAATACCGCAGACTTTCTATTCTGGAGCGCCTTGTTGAACCGGAAAGAATCATCTCCTTCCGTGTTCCGTGGGTAGATGACAACGGTAAAGTACAGGTAAACAAAGGATACCGCGTGCAGTTCAACAGTGCCATCGGACCGTACAAAGGCGGACTCCGCTTCCATCCGTCTGTTAACCAGAGCATCCTGAAATTTCTGGGCTTTGAGCAGATTTTTAAGAACTCTCTCACCGGTCTTCCTATTGGCGGCGGCAAAGGTGGTTCTAACTTTGACCCCAAGGGAAAATCTGACAGAGAAGTTATGGCATTCTGCCAGAGTTTTATGACTGAGCTTTGCAAATACATTGGAGCAGACACAGATGTACCTGCCGGAGATATCGGAGTTGGCGGAAGAGAGATCGGCTATCTGTTCGGACAGTACAAACGTATCCGCGATCTCTATGAAGGAGTTTTAACCGGAAAAGGTCTTACCTACGGAGGTTCTCTTGTACGTACACAGGCTACCGGTTATGGTGTTGTATATATTCTCAACGAACTTCTTAATTCACACAGCGATCAGCTTGCAGGCAAGACTGTGATCGTTACCGGTTCCGGAAATGTAGCGATCTACGCAGTAGAAAAAGCTACACAGCTTGGTGCAAAGGTTGTTGCAATGTGCGATTCCAACGGATATATCTACGATCCGGAAGGCATTAAACTTGATATTGTCAAAGATATCAAAGAAGTAAAACGAGGACGTATCAAAGAATATGCAGACCGTGTAGAGGGAGCTGTCTTTACAGAAGGCGTCGGCATCTGGAACATCAAATGCGATATTTATCTTCCATGCGCAACACAGAATGAACTTGGTCTTGACGCTGTAAAGACCCTGATTGCCAACGGCTGTAAATACATTGTTGAGGGAGCTAACATGCCCACCACTATGGAGGCAACTGAGTATGCAATGGAGAACGGCGTTCTCTTCCTTCCTGGAAAAGCTGCCAATGCCGGCGGTGTTGCTACCTCTGCTCTTGAAATGAGCCAGAACTCCATGAGACTTTCCTGGTCCGAAGAAGAAGTAGATCAGAAGCTTCAGGGTATTATGAAAGATATCTACAAAAAGATCGATGATGCCGCACAGCGCTATGATATGAAAGATAACTTTGTAGTAGGCGCAAATATTGCCGGTTTTGAAAAAGTAGTAGAAGCTATGAAGGCTCAGGGAATTGTTTGATCCTCCTGTTAAAAACATGCAGAACGACGCTGTGGAAGTTTATTTCTTTCACAGCGTCATCTTTTATATATCAGGAACCAAGAAAATTTTTCATACTTTTCAGGGCATTTTTCTCCAGACGGCTTACCTGAGCCTGAGAAATCCCCACTTCTTCTGCTACTTCCATCTGTGTCTTTCCTTCATAGAAACGCATTTCTATAATATTGCGCTCCCTGTCAGAAAGTCTCTGCATGGCTTCCCGAAGAGAAAGATTTTCAATCCATTTTTCCTCCCTGTTTTTTTTATCACTGATCTGATCCATCACATAAAGAGTATCCCCGCCTTCTGTATACACTGGTTCAAAAAGACTGACCGGATTCTGGATGGCATCCATAGCATAAACGATCATCTCCTTGTCAATTCCTGTTTCTTCTGCAATCTCTGCAATCGTAGGTTCCCTTTGATGTTCCTTTGTGTAGCTTTCTCTTGTATAGATTGCTTTATATGCAATATCCCGTAAAGACCGGCTGACCCGGATACTGTTGTTGTCCCGAAGATATCTTCGGATTTCTCCAATGATCATTGGCACCGCATAGGTAGAAAATTTCACCTGCAACGTAGTATCAAAGTTATCAATTGCCTTCATCAGGCCGATACAGCCAATCTGAAATAAATCGTCAGCATTTTCATTGCTGTTCTGAAAGCGTCTGATAATGCTTAATACAAGCCGTAAATTCCCTTTGATATAACGTTCCCGTGCCTCCTTGTCCCCTGCCTTGATCCTACGAAATAATTCCTCCTTTTCTTCTGGCTTCAACACCGGAAGATCTGAAGTATTAACCCCACAGATTTCAACCTTATTAAGCGCCATCGAAATATCCTCCTTCTCTCTTTTGCTTATTAAAAAGCTTTCTCAAAGAGAAGAAGAAATATACTT
>NZ_CABVDF010000068.1:0-12529 GCF_902497045.1 uncultured Blautia sp.
GGAAATAATAAAAAAGCCCAATTCTTTTTTAGAATCAGACTTTTTCAGTGCCCTTTAAACATGGGCTCTGTAGCCGTTTTCCTTTTCGTAACGATATGTGCTATATTATGATTTTTTTGACTTAATCTGTTTCGTTTCTTTAATAATTGTTCGCATGGAGGCTTTTGTAATGAATTCATAATCCGTTCTAAAGCCAAATGTTTTGTGCAGAGAATCAGTTAATTCTGTTCTTGTGTAGGAAGGAATATAACCACTTGCTGTATTTAGTAGTGTCATTTGCATAGAACGTAATGTCCCAAGTATCTGACTGACCGTATAAGCATCTCCAAGTTTCTTTTCTAATAACCGATAAAGAAGAAGACTGATATAGCAGGTCATGAAATGAGCTTTTATTCGATCCTCTCTTCGTACATAGACTGGTCTAGCTTCAAATTCGGTTTTCATAATTCTAAAGTTTTCTTCTATTTCCCAACGCTGTTTGTTGATCCGTATGATTTCAGAGACATCACCTTCCAGATTTGTAATAACAGCATAAAAACCATCATACATTTCTTCTTTTTGAATCTGTTCTTCATCAATATCATATACTTGTTTATCAGCGATTTCTCCATCTGGCGTTACGGAAGTCTTCTTTACAAAACGCATTGGATCATTCTGATTTTTTCCTTTTCGTTTACGCCCAGGTGTGTTGATGATCTTTTCAGCACGTTCGATTTGGCGGTCACGAATTCTTCTTTGGTATGCTTTATATTTTGGAGAATAAGTAACAATCAGAGTTTCATCCATGTTTCCTGTAACCACAGGAACTTCTTTGTAATAAACAGTGTTATAAACTTCTTCATCAGTTTCATCAAGTGTACTCAGATCTATGGATTTTGTGCTACCGACTTTACGAAACTGCGTAGGATTCAGAGCAATTTCACGATCTTCTTTCTTCATCTTTTTAAGAGAATGAGTGATGATGTATGCCCGGTTTCCAAGACTGTTAAATCTTCTGTTTGCAGCACTTCCAAGTCCGGAATCAGAACAATAGATGAATTCACTGCAGTTAAAGTCCTGGAGAATTTTTGATTCTAAAGGCTTTAATGTTGTCTGTTCGTTTTGATTTCCTGGATAAACATCAAAAGCAAGAGGAATACCATCAGCATCCATAAATAATCCCATAGTTACAATTGGATTCGGACGGTTTTCCTTACTTTTACCATAACGCTTGGAATCGCTTTCCTCTTCAATTTCGAAATAGTAGTTTGTGCAATCGTAATAGAGGATACGATTATTTCTTGGATGAAGGAAGTTAGAATTCTTGTAAAGTTCACTTTGAATAAAATCCGATTCCTCTGCAATCACAGAAAGAGAGCGGTAAACGTCCTGTAGACTGTATTTAGGTGGCTCTAACAGTGTTTGACAATAGTCATAGCTGGCCAGCTTGCTAGAAGGCGATAGGATTCGTGCATAAACTAAATCGGTCAGGATTGTTTGTAGATTGTATTTATATTTGTGGCGCTCTTTGATTGTTCTACAAATCTTATCTATACGAAGTTGTGTACAAAGTTCTTGTAAAAAGAGATATCCAACATTGAAAGAACGGCGTTCATTCATCGGAATGCAAGTAGCTTTTGAAAACTCTACAGAAATCTTTCCAGTAGCTTCTTTATAGAGTTTTGTCTCTTTATCAGCCTGCTCTCTTGCCCATGCCATCATCTTATCTCTGTCACCATCGAATTGTTCTAAAAGTGTGTTATATTTTCCGAGTTTTTTATAAATACGAGATGAGGACTTGCCATTTTCCTTGCGGAAAGAATGATAAATATACACATCTTTATTGTTTTCACTACCTGTAAGTGCAATATACATGATTAGAAAAGACTCCTTTTCTTTTATTATAACACACTATTGCAAACAAGTACATATAAAAACGGAAAATTTGACATAAAAAAAGCAGGTTTTATAAGGCCTGCAAGGTATTTTTCTAATATTCAACTGTCAAACTCCCGTGAAAAGCCGGCAGGAAAGAAAACTGCTTCGGAAAAGAAAATAGCCGCACAGAAGAAAACGGCGGTATAAAGAAATAAAAAATCTTCTTGCTTTTTTTTGAAAAGCGAGTATAATATTTTGTGTGTCAAACACAAGCTGGAATAGCTCAGTCGGTAGAGCACTTCACTCGTAATGAAGGGGTCGAGGGTTCAAGTCCCTTTTCCAGCTTTTATAGGAGAAGGGAGTTTCAGGAGCCTGTCGTTGTTCAGGTTTTTGAAACTCCTTTTTACTTACCAGGAAAGAAATACAGTGCATTATAATTTTCTTGATAAATGAAAAACACTTTGCAAGTATGCAGCTATATAAGATGTCTGTATTTTCTTTTTATTTTCAATAGCCGTGAATTGTGATATGATGAATCCGGTAAAGGAGCTTTAGTTATGGATGCAATAGAAAAAAAGATCATTGCAATGATCGAAGCACACAGAGAAGAGATCATTGCTTTTGCAGAGGATATAGAAAATCATCCGGAACCAGGATTTCAGGAGTTTCGTACTGCCTGCAAAACTGCGGAATTTCTGAGAAAAACAGGATATCAGGTAGAGGAGGATATAGCCCTTACTGGGGTAAAGGCTTCCTGGGAAAAACGGGATACACAGAAGTCAGGGGGAGCAGGCAGGAAGAATTCCGGATATCCAAATGTAACAGTCATTGGAGAAATGGATGCTATCGGCTGTCAAAGCCATCCGAAGGCAGATCCTCATACAGGAGTGGCTCATGCCTGCGGCCATCATGCACAGATGGCGGTTATGGCAGGAGCAGCCATTGCATTTTCAGATCCGGAGATAAGAGGAGAGATTTCAGGTTCTCTGACCTTTCTGGCAGTGCCGGCAGAGGAATACATAGATGCAGATAAAAGAGCCGCTTTAAGAGAAAAGGGAATCCGTTTTGGCTCCGGAAAAAGTGAGATGATCCGTACAGGGGTTTTTGACCATACGGATCTGGTGATGACTACTCATGTACATATGGTAGATGTAAAAGAGGACTTTTATCTGGGAAATCCTGCCTGCAACGGGTTTGATGCAGAAAGGGTCACCGTCAGGGGAAAGGCGGCTCATGCAGCCATTGATCCCTGGAATGGAATTAATGCCCTGAGTATTACAAGCAGCGCCATACAGATGATGGGACTGATGCGGGAGACCTTTCGGGAGGAGGATCATGTACGCCTTCACAATGTCATACGGAAAGCAGGAGATGTGGTAAACAGTGTGCCGGATGAGGCTGTAGTGGAGACAAAAATCCGTGCGTCCTCTCTGGAAAGAATTCAGGAAATCCGCCGGATGGTGGATCGTGCTTATGACGGAGCTGCCTATGCTTTTGGAGGAAAGATCGAAAGAGAAAATCTTCCGGGATATATGCCCATCCGTCCAAGAATGGCAGATACGGTTTTGGTTGAGGCTGCAGAGGAACTGGGTCTTGTTTACAGAAACGTGCAGCCGGGAGATTTTAACAATGCCTGTACTGATGTGGGAGATCTGACACAGTTGTTTCCGGTGATCAATTTTACATTCAGGGGATTTGAAGGAAGACTTCATGGTGAGGATTTTTATATCACAGATAAGGAAAAGGCATATATTCTTCCAGCGAAGCTGATGGCATTGACAATCTATCGACTTTTGCGGAAAAACGGAGAAGAGGCAAAAAAAATAAAGGAAAGTTTTACTGCGGTTTTTGACAAACAGACCTATATAGAGTATATTGAAAAACAAATGTAAGAATACAGAGGCTGGAATGCAGCCAGACGAGGAGGCAGTACAGAAACAGAAATATGACAGAGATTTGTTTGGAATTAAAAAATATCAGAAAAGGATTTTCTGATGAGGAAGAGGTACTGAAAGGTATCAGTCTTTCAATCGGAAAAGGAGAATTTATTACGTTACTGGGTTCATCCGGATGTGGAAAGACAACAACTCTGCGCATTATCGCAGGACTGGAACAGCCGGATGCAGGACAGGTTTTTCTTGATGGCAGGGATGTAACCAGTCTGAATCCTGAGGACAGAGATGTTAACACTGTATTTCAGAATTATGCGCTTTTTCCTCATATGAATGTAGCAGATAATATAGGATACGGACTGAAATTAAAAAAGGTCCCCAAGGCTGAAATTCGCAGAAAAGTAACGGAAATGCTGGAGCTGGTGCAGCTTCCCGGATACGAAAAAAGAAAGCCTTCAGAGCTTTCCGGGGGACAGAAGCAGAGAGTGGCCATTGCACGGGCCCTGATCAATAATCCACAGGTACTTCTTCTGGATGAGCCTTTAGGTGCACTGGATCTCCAGCTCCGCCGCGCCATGCAGACCGAGCTGAAAAGACTTCAGAAAAAGCTGGGCATTACCTTTATTTATATTACCCATGACCAGGAAGAAGCCATCAACATGTCTGACAGGATTGCAGTGATGAATCATGGAACCTTTGAGCAGATCGGAACGCCGGATGAGATTTATAATCATCCCAGAACAAGCTATGTTGCTACTTTTGTTGGAAATGCAAATATTTTGAAAGGAAAGGCAGAGAGCACGAAGGATGGAAAGGTAACAGTAGCCATCGCCGGAGGGCATATGGAAGCAGCCTGTGAAGATGATGTCATCCGAGCAGGGGAATCCGTAACACTTGCAGTACGAAGTGAAAATATCCGGATTCAGGAAGAATGCTCCTGTGGACTGCAGGCAAAAGTGGAAGAAAAAAGCTTTGCAGCAGGACAGCTTCGTGTGGTTCTCAAACTGGCAGACGGATCAGAACTGGTAGCCAGCCGTTATGGAATAGATGCAAAAGTGGAACAGGGACAGACAGTAAGTGTCTGCTTTGCACCGGAGGATGCTGTTTTTGTAGACAGACCCGGGGAGGAAAAGAATGAGCAGGACTAAAATAAAAAAACACAGTTCTTCCGTATGGATGATCCTTCCTCTTTATTTTTTTACACTTGTGTTTGTGGCGGGGCCTCTTATTTATATGGTAGCCTTAAGTTTTGCACAGCCGGGAAGTGGTTCGTCAGTAGAGTGGAACATGACTCTGGAAAACTATAAAAAAATCCTGGATCCTGTATACCTGCAGACTTTTCGGGAATCTTTTCAGCTTGCCCTGACCAGTACGATCATTATCTGTATATTAGGATATCCATTTGGATATTTTATGGCAAAGATGTCTGAAAGCTGGAAAAAGAAAGCCATGCTCCTTTTGATGCTGCCTTTCTGGATCAATTCTCTGATCCGGCTTTATGGATGGATCATCATTCTCCAGAACCGCGGCATCCTGAACCATGTGCTGAAAACTCTGGGGATTATTGATAAGCCGCTGAAGCTTCTCTACAGCTATCCGGCCATTGTGGTGGGAATGGTGTATGTGCTGCTTCCATTTATGATCCTTTCTGTATATTCCAGTGCAGAAAAGCTGGACTGGTCTCTTGTGGAAGCGGCCCGAGATCTTGGGGCAGGAAAGATAAAAGCTTTCTGGACAGTGTCCTTTAAGCTGACTCTTCCAGGGCTTCTTTCAGGTGTGATCCTGACTTTTATTCCTTCCATGGGTCTGTTTTTTATCGCGGACATTCTGGGAGGAAATAAGATTGTTCTGGTAGGAAGTCTGATCCAGGAACAGATGACCAGAGGAAGCAACTGGCCTTTTGCGGCAGCACTTGCCGTGGTACTGATGCTCCTTACTTCGCTGATGATCGGTCTGTACCGTAAAATTACAAATGTAAAGGAACTGGAGGGAATCGGATGAAAAAGAATTCAAAATTTTCCAGCCTGTACATGGGGATCATCTTTTTCCTTATGTATCTTCCGGTGGCAGTGGTGATTATTTTCTCCTTTAATGAGTCCAAGCTTCCTGTACGTTTTACCGGTTTTTCGCTGAAATGGTATCAGGAACTGCTGGGTGACAGTGCTATGATCGAGGCTCTTGGAAACAGTCTGATCCTTGGTGTGTCAAGCTGCCTTGTAGCGGCGGTGATCGGAACTCTGGGAGCGGTAGGTCTGGCCAGAATCCACTGGAAGACCAAGGGAGCGCTGGAATATATTTCCATCCTGCCTCTGATGATCCCGGAAATTATCTTGGGAATGGTACTGATGGCATTTTTCTATTTGCTGAATATTCCTTTTGGAATGCTGACACTGCTTCTGGGACATACGGTTTTTTGTGTACCGTATATTCTGATGCAGGTAAAGGCCCGGCTGGCAGGAATGGATCCTTCTCTGGAGGAAGCTGCCAGAGATCTGGGGGCGGGAAGTTTTCAGGCATTCTGGGATATCACACTTCCTCTGATCATGCCGGCTGTAGTATCGGGATCACTTCTGGCGTTTGCCATGTCCATGGATGATGTGGTGATCAGTATTTTTGTCAACGGACCCAGGATATCCACGCTTCCAGTCAAGGTGTATACGCAGCTGAAAACAGGAGTGACACCGGAGATTAATGCCTTATGTACTTTAATGCTGGTCTTTACGATTGGAGTTTTTGCAGTTTATCATCTGACAGGCAGATTATTAAAAAGAAAAAACAGACTCTTTTCAATAAAGAAAAAATAGGCTATACTAAAATAGTACAGTTTAATATTGCATAAAGAGGAGGACACTATGAAGAAATCAATTGTTATTGCATTATGTGCAGCACTTTCTGTTACTGCAGCGGTACCAGTCAGTGCAGACAGTGAAAAAGAACTGGTGCTTTTTACCTGGGAAAATATGTTTCCTCAGGAAGTGCTGGACGGATTTGAGAAGGAAACAGGAATTAAGATCGTGTATTCCAACTTTGATACAGATGAAACTATGTTTGAAAAACTGTCTATGGCAAAAGGCGGTGACTATGATATTGTGATCGCCGATGATTATATTATTGAAAATGTAGTTCAGGAAGGTCTTGCAGAAAAACTGGACCAGTCAAAGCTGACAGGATTTGAGAACATTAATTCCCTTTATCAGGGACAGTTTTATGACCCGGATAATGAATATACGATACCTTATGGAGCGGGTATCCCTCTGATTGTTTATGATCCGGAAATGGTGGATATTGAGATTAAAGGTTATGCGGATCTCTGGGATCCGTCTCTGGAGGACAGCATTGCTCTGGTGGCGAATTATCGTGTGATCAATGGCATTACAAACCTGATGCTTGGAAAGAGCATGAATGAAGAGGATGTAGAATCAATTAAAAAGACAGGAGAAAAACTTCTGGAGCTGGCTCCTAATGTTCGTCTGATCCAGGATGATAATACACAGAATGCCCTTTTGAACGGAGAGGCAAGTGTGGGCTTTCTTTATACCTCACAGGTGACAGCTGCCCTTGCAGAATATCCGGAACTTGAGGTGGTTTATCCGGAGGAAGGGCTGGGATTTGGCATTATGGGAATGTTTATTCCAAGCCAGGCGCCGAATAAAGAGGCAGCATATCAGTTTATGGATTATATTCTTCAGCCGGAAGTGGCGGCACAGTGCACTGATTTTATCGGCTATTACAGTACAAATAAAGCGGCAGATGAGCTGGTAAATCCGGATCTGGTCGTTCCGGATTCTGTGAAAAAAGGCGAGATCGTGCAGAATGTAAGTGCAGAAGCAGAGGAACAGTACAACAAGAACTGGACAGAATTCAAGGCTGCCTGCGACTGACAGGACAAAGGGGGTACAGGATGGAAATTTACAAAGGTACTGCAACCTTTTCGGGAATTGCCATCGGTAAGATTTTATATTACAGCAGAGGCGAGTATCAGATACGTCAGTGTCTGGTGAGCAATATAAAAAAGGAAATCCAGGACTTTCATGAAGCGAGACGGCAGATTATCTGTACTCTGGAGAGGCTTTATGAGGAAAATCGACAGATTAATGAACAGGCAGCGAATATTTTTCTGGGACAGATACGTCTTCTGAGATCAGAAAGCTATCAGAAAGCTATTGAAAGCTGTATTTCTTCGGAGAAGGTAAATGCTGCCTATGCTGTTATGACAAACAGGGATGAAGTAACAGAAACCTTCCGAAATCTGGAAGAGCCTGTAATACGCAGAAGAATCCAGGATATTCAGGAGGTTTCCGGAAGGCTGATACAGATACTGGGAGGCGCATGTGTGAAGATCAATCTCGGAGAGAATCCGGTGATCGTCGTGTCGGAATCGCTTGCGCCTACAGAGATTATGGAGATGGATAAAGACAAGCTGCTGGCTGTGGTTATGCACCATGGGTCTGCAGTATCTCATACGTCCATTGTTGCAAAAACAATGGAGATTCCTTCTCTGGTAGACATAGAAGCTCATGACGAATGGGACGGACATATGGCTATTGTGGACGGTTATACGGGTACTCTGTATCTGGATCCGGATCAGGAGACAAAGAAAGAGTACAGAATTCGTTTTGAAGCTGACAAAAAAGAAAAAGAAGAACTTCTGAAATTAAAAAATCAGGCAGATGAGACGGTAGATGGAAGAAAAGTTGGTCTTTATGCCAATATCGGAAATATGAGTGACCTGAATAATGTACTTTATTACGGTGCTTCTGGAATCGGTCTTTTGAGGAGTGAATTTCAGTATTTGGGAAGAGAAAATTATCCCAGAGAAAATGAACTTTTCCGTGCATATAAAAAACTTGCAGAGACCATGGGCGACAGGCTTGCTGTGATACGTACTGCAGATCTGGGAGCAGATAAGCAGGCCTCTTATCTGGATATTCCGGAGGAGGCAAATCCGATCATGGGAAACAGAGGCATACGCCTGTGCCTGGATCGTAAGCGGATGTTTAAGGCTCAGCTCCGGGCAATTTACCGTGCAAGTGCCTATGGCAATCTTGCAGTGATGTACCCTATGGTGGCTTCAGAAGCCGAAATGGATGAGATTGAGGCACTGGTCTGTGAAGTGAAAGAAGGTCTTACAGAAAAGGAAATTCCTTTCCGTGATATACAGACAAGTATTATGATCGAAACCCCGGCAGCCGTGATGATCAGCCGGGAACTGGCCAAAAGAGTGGATTTTCTCAGTATCGGTACTAATGATCTGACACAGTATACCCTTGCCATGGACAGGCAGAATCCCCTGCTGAAAAAAAAGTATGATGATCATCATCCGGCCATTCTGCGAATGATACAGATGGTGGTAGAGGCTGGTCATGCAGAAGGAAAAAAAGTCGGGATCTGTGGAGAAATTGCAGCAGATACCGGGCTTACAGAAACATTCCTGCGTATGGGTGTGGATTTTCTGTCGGTTGTTCCTGCCTGTATCCTTCCGGTGCGGAAGGCTCTGAGAGAAACGGATCTCAGTGTGAAATGAGGATAGATTTATGCAGAAACAAAAAAGCAAAGTGATACTTCTTCCCTGTAGTTCTTACAGGGAAGAACTTGTTTATGAAGGTTTAAAAAAAGGTCTGGAACTTCTGGGAGGCCTGGAGACGCTTGTAAAAAAAGAAGAGAAAATTCTTCTGAAACCGAATCTTCTGAAAAAAGCAGAAGTGGAAAAAGCTGTGATCACGCATCCGGCGGTAGTTGGTATGTTTGCACGTATTCTAAAAGAA
This sequence comes from uncultured Blautia sp., assembly GCF_902497045.1. Classification (NCBI taxonomy): domain Bacteria; kingdom Bacillati; phylum Bacillota; class Clostridia; order Lachnospirales; family Lachnospiraceae; genus Blautia; species uncultured Blautia sp. The sequence continues at coordinate 9,515 of NZ_CABVDF010000068.1, forward strand.
TATGGCTGTAAAAATGTGATCCTTGCAGATTCCTGCGGACATGGAACCACCAGAAAGGTAATAGCAGGAACCGGTATGGATCGGTACCTGGATGAATTCCAGATACCGGCTGTGGATTTTTCTGAAGGGATAAAGAAACTCTATCCGGAGGGAAGCCAGGCAAAGGAATTTATGCTCAGCAGGGAGCTTCTGGAGCAGGATTGTGTGATTTCACTGTGTAAGATGAAAACACATGCTCTGGAACGAATTACAGGAGCAGTGAAAAACAGTTATGGATTTGTATATGGTTTTTATAAAGCAAAAGGACATACACTTTATCCAAGTGCGGACAGCTTTGCCCGAATGCTGGTAGATCTGAACCAGTGTGTAAGACCGAGGCTGTATGTTATGGACGGCATCACAGCAATGGAAGGAAACGGTCCCGGCTCCGGTGATCCTGTAGACATGGGAGTGATGCTGCTTTCCACAGATCCGGTGGCTCTGGACAGTGTGTTCTGTCATCTGGTACATCTGAAGCCTCAGATGGTTCCGACTAATTATCATGGAGAAAAGATGGGACTTGGAACCTGGAAAAAAGAGGAGATTGAAATACTTACTCCGGATGGGAGAATTTCCATGGAAGAGGCGGTACGGAAATATGGAAATCCGGAGTTTCATGTAGACCGGAGAGTTATGAAGCATGGAATCTGGGAAAAAATGGCAAAAGCTTTGAATATTTTTCAGAAGAAGCCATATATTGAAGCTGAGAAATGTATCCGCTGCGGAATCTGTGTAAAAAGCTGCCCGGTGCCGGGAAAAGCAGTAGAATTTCGGGACGGACGAGAACATCCGCCGGTGTATGACTATAAGAAATGTATCCGGTGTTTCTGCTGTCAGGAAATGTGCCCGGAGAAAGCAATCAAAGTCAAATAAATTTCTGGTTGTGGGGGCGGATTTATGTTTTTTGTTCTCTACAGACGATGCCGTTTCCTCTTTGCATCTGAAAGTAGACAACACCAAAACAGAACTCCTTCCGGCTGAATCTGGCTGCTAGCCGCAGGATGGCGGACATAGGTGTACTCTGCGGTTCCGCACCAGAGGAAGTGTATTTTGCAAAGAAGCAGAAACATAGAACTTTCCAAATCGCGAACCAGCTTCTGTGGCAGATTTCTCTGACTCCTGCATGTCCTTTACAGATACAAAATCATATTCATCCACCCTTACAAACAGAAATTTTCTGTGGGAAAAATTCTGATGATGTGCTATGATAATCCACATAAATACTGAGAGGAGAATATTATGACCAAAAAAGAATTTCGGGAGCTGACAGAGAAGGTTCTTATTCTGGATGGTGCCACAGGTTCCAATCTGATGGCTCAGGGGATGCCGCGGGGCATTTGTACGGAGTTGTGGGTTATGGAGCATAAGGAGATTATCCAAAACCTTCAGAGAGCTTATATTGAAGCGGGGAGCCAGGTGATTTATGCGCCTACATTTGGAGGCAATCGCAGAAATCTTCAGCAGCATGGTCTGGAGGATCGTATTGTGGAGATCAATCATACGCTGGTTTCCTATTCCAGAGAAGTGGCAGGAGAAAGAGTTTTTGTGGCAGGAGATATCACTACATCCGGGCAATTTGTTACAGCAGAGGGAGAGTATACTTACGAGGATGCCTTTGAGATGTACAAAGAGCAGATACAGATACTGCAAGAAGCGGGAGTGGATCTTCTGGCGGCAGAGACCATGATCAATATTGAGGAAACGCTGGCAGCAGTAGATGCGGCAAATGCAGTCTGCCAGCTTCCGATCATGTGTACCATGACGGTGGAGGCAGACGGAAGCATTTTCAGCGGCGGAAATGCAGTGGAGGCCGCAGTGGCTCTGGAAAGTGCAGGGGCAGATGCGGTAGGCATCAATTGTTCTGTGGGACCAGATCAGCTGGTATCAGTGGTCCGAAATATCCGTGAGGCTGTTTCTATTCCGGTGATCGCAAAACCGAATGCGGGAATGCCGGTGATCGATGATCAGGGGAATGCGGTTTACAGCATGTTACCGGAGGAATTTGCCGGACATATGAAAGTTCTGGCAGAGAACGGAGCATCTATAATGGGAGGATGCTGCGGAACAACTCCAGAGTTTATCCGTGCCATGCACCAGCTGTTGAAATAAGATCCCCCAAGAAAACATTTGGAATCGTTCTGTCTGAAGATTTTTGTAATAAAATATATAAAAGATCTTTTTACGCAAAGAGAACCATTTTCAGACAGGAGGATAATATGAATTTATTTGATTTCACTTATTGCGGAAATTATAACCGGCATATTCGGAATCTTTCCCATATGGTTCCAGAGAAATGGAGCTTTGGGGATGGTGATGACAACGGGATTTTAAAAGGCTACCTGGAGCATACGTTTCAGCGTGTTTATGAAGAAGGAAAGGTACAGGAAACAGAAGAATATGCAATCTTTAATACAGGACTTTTTAATGACTATTATCAGCCGGTGTATGCATTTTTTGTTCATAATCTGATTCCTGGACGCCAGAAATGGTTTCTGGAAGGCTTCTATACAGAATATTACCTTCTGAAATCCGGGATTACCGGGCTTCCGGAACGGGCACAGTATGCGAAAGAGCCTGCAGAACTGGTTTTTGATACTAAATTGGATATTGTTCCCCAGTATGAACATATTTTTGATGAGGAAGAAAACGTACAGAGACTTCCGGAAAATGTGCGGACAAGCAGAATGCGCGTACAGCTGTTTGACGGAGCTCTTCGCCAGACAAAGCATATGCTGGAGGCCGATTACCGTACAGCGGTTCCTCAGTATTATAATCATGGAATCCAGCTGTTGATACCGGTTTGTCTTCAGACACCGGGAAAGGCGGACCTGGCACTTGCCTGTGTGAAAACGGCAGATGGGAAGAAGTATTTGGGCCGTACCTGTCTGACTCTTAAAATGGCATACCATAATGCAAGACTGCTTGCAAAATTAGACAGCAGCTGGCTTTATCCGTAAAAAAGTTAAGATACCATTC
>NZ_CABVDF010000069.1:0-12436 GCF_902497045.1 uncultured Blautia sp.
AGGCATATTTTACAAAATAATGAACCCATTATTGACGTATCTGCCAAAAAAAGGTACACTACAAAAAATACATATTATATTTGGAGACGTTATGGAGAAAACCATTAAAAATAATCAATCTAAAAATACAAGTCTTGCGAAAACCATCGCCGATCAAATAAATGATTATATTCAGAAGCAGAATTTGAAACCCGGCGACCGTATTGAAACAGAGTTAGAAATGGCAAAAAAACTAAATGTCAGCAGAGGAACTATTAGAGAAGCTGTCAAAATCCTTGTGTCCAGAAACGTTCTGGAAGTACACAAGGGCTCTGGAACTTATATTTCCAAAAAAAAAGGAATCACAGAGGATCCCCTTGGTTTAAGCTTTATTACTGATAAGAAAAAACTAACCTGGGATCTTCTGGAATTCCGTATGATGGTAGAACCTCAAATTGCATTTCTGGCTGCACAGAATATTACTTCCAGTCAAATTAATTTATTAGAAAAACTCTGTAATCAAGCCGATTTTCTCTCCTCTCAAGGGCAGATTCGCGCAGAAGAAGATGTGGAATTTCATATCTGCATTGCAGAAGCCAGCGGAAATCTGGTTGCTCCCAATCTTATTCCCATCATCCGCAAAGCTACCGAACTGTTTATTCAATACACTGGACGTGAAAAAGCGCCCGAAACAGTTGCCCGACACAGAGATATCCTGGAAGCATTAAAACAACACGATGCTTCCTGGGCAAAAGAAATGATGACCATGCATTTAACCTTCAACCGACAGATTCTTCGCAAAACTATCTTCCATACAGATAAAAAAGGAGTTCCCAATGAACAAGAAAAATCTCTCTTCCAACTATGATCTTCAGGTAGATATCGGAAAAAAAATTTTTATGGAATATGACCAGGAAATGCTGATCCGGCGGTTTCATCTGACCGCAGACGAAATGTGGATCTATCTGGATTATCTCCACACTCCATACCGGATCAGCCGGAAGACCGGACAGATACAGGAAAACCTCACAGAAGATATATGGAGAGAATGCCGCCGTTACGACACTGTAATGACCATCTATGATCTCTTATGTTATCCCAAAACAGAAACAGCTCCCGGATTATCCGGAAGCTGGTGTCCTGTTAGTAAATTTGCTGTTATGGGAGGCCCTGATGCTCTGGGCTTTTCTCAAAAATATGCCGTTCTCTTTCAGAATCATATCCAGCAACTGCAAAAAGCATGTGTATCTCTTGGAGGAATCCCTCAAAAATCCTTTGCCGGTGCAGATCTCACCTGCATGATTCCAGTCACTTCCTACTTTCCCGTACTGCTTCAGTTCTGGGAAGGGGATGAGGAATTTCCGCCTAAGCTGATGCTGCTGTGGGATGAAAATTCCATGGCGTTCCTTCATTATGAAACCACCTATTATCTTCAGGGGGATCTTCTTGAACGGCTGAGCCAGAAACTCTGAGCTTCTCCTGTTTTGCAGTTTCATACTACTGTGAAAGATCAGTAATACTCATGATCGATCTGGATCACCGGAAAATATTTGCTTCCGGGAATTTTTCGGATCTTATCCTTCAGACTGTTTATAATCTCATTATCTGTACTGCTGCACCCACTTGGCACAGACACATCGAAAATCAGGTTTGTGCTGGTAGGGCCTTTCACCATGCGAAAATCATGCATACTGAACATTGGATCTATTTCCCGCACGATATCATTTACTTTTTGCCGCATTTCCACCACTTCTTCATCATTGGTCACAATCGGATCCATATGAATGGTAGCTGAACAATGCAGTTTTTCCTGAAGTTCATTTTCAATATGATCAATCTGTTCATGAATAGCCTGGATATCACCTTCTGAATCTACTTCCACATGAAGGGAGATCATCAAACGCCCCGGACCATAATCATGAACAATCAGATCGTGAATTCCATAAACCAGATCATGAGATACTACAATCTCATGAATCTCGTCAATAAACTCCTCCTTTGGCGGCTGTCCCAGAAGAAGATCCATAGTCTCTTTAATGGTAGATGCTCCGGTATAAAGAATAAAAAGTCCTACCAGAACACCAAACCATCCGTCAAGAAGAAGGCCTGTATACTGGCTGATAAGAGTTGCTGCAAGCACAAGTGCTGTGGATATGGTATCACTTAAGCTGTCCATGGCCGTTGCATGCATGGCAGCGCTTTCAATTTTTTTCCCTACTGCACGGTTATAATAAAACATATATACTTTTACAAGAATAGATGCAGCCAGTATGCCAATGATCAACGGACTGCTCTCAACCGGTTCCGGATGAAACAGTTTTTCTACTGAGGATTTCACCAGTTCAAATCCCATGATCAGAATGGCTACCGAAACCAGCAGACCGGAAATGTATTCCATCCTTCCATGTCCGAAAGGATGCTCCGGATCCGGTTTCTGTCCGGAAATACGAAATCCGATTAAGGTAATAATGGACGATCCTGCATCTGACAGATTGTTAAATGCATCCGCAGTGATCGCAATGGAACCACTTAAAAATCCTGCAGTCCATTTTCCCAGAAACAGCAGAATGTTCAGACCGATACCTACCGCCCCGCAAAGTGTTCCATAGGACTGACGGACAGCAGGTGAAGTATAATTTCGTCTGTCCTTGATGAATAAAGAAGCCAACAATTCAATCATATAATCTCACATCTCCTCTTTCCTCATTTATTTCCTGTAAAACATTAAACTCGATTTTAGCACATTCTCCCTCAGAATTCCATATACATTTATACAGAAAAATATGCAACAGGACACACTCCCTCAGGATTTCTGCCCCATTGCACATTTAATAGCTGTTTTTTATTCTGTTCAGTCAAAAAATTCAATTCCCATTAAAGTCAGTCCATGAGCCGGAGCCGTAGGTCCGGACACAGATCTGTCACAGGCATCCAGAATATCACGGACACGTTCCGGCGGATACTGTCCGTTTCCTACCTGTATCAGCGTCCCGGCAATGATCCGCACCATGTTATACAGAAAGCCTTCTCCTGAAACCCTGATCGTAACAATATCTCCATCTCTCCATACATCGATCCCGGTCACTGTACGGATTGTTGATTTTACCTGAGCTCCTGTTCCGCAGAAGCTGGCAAAGTCGTGACGTCCGATCAGATAGGAGGTTGCCTCCTGCATCTTTGCCACATCCAGATTATAATGGTAAAAGTACGAATAAAGACGCTCTGTGGGAACCGGAAACTTCCTGTTCAGTATCCTGTATTCATATGTTTTTTCACTGTCACAGTACCTTGGATGAAAATCCGGTTCTACTTCCTCCGATAGCTGGATCCGGATATCCTCAGGAAGTCTCTGGTTTAATGCATAAGATATTTTTTCTCCCGGTATCCTTGTATTGGTATCAAATACCGCTACATTTCCCAGTGCATGAACTCCTGCATCTGTCCGGCTGGCGCCTATAGTCTCTATCTTTTCTCCCAGGAGCTCTGACAAGGTATCATTCAGCACACCCTGAATGGTGATGCCGTTAGGCTGAATCTGCCAGCCGCAGTAATTTGTGCCGTCATAGGCAACTACAAGTCCTACTCTTTTCATATTCCCACCACCCGAAATGTAATGGCAACAGCCAGATAAGCTGCCAGGATCAAATATGCTGCATGATCTCTTTTTTCGTAACAGAGAGGTTTCATCTGTGTTCGATGTTCCCCTCCATGGTAACAGCGTGCTTCCATAGCCATTGCAAGATCGTTGGCTCTGCGGAATGCAGAAATAAAAAGAGGCACCAGAAGAGGAACCATATTTTTCACCTTCTGGATCAGATTTCCATTTTCAAAATCCGCGCCTCTGGCAATCTGGGCTTTCATGATCTTATCCGTTTCTTCCAACAGGATCGGAATAAAACGAAGAGCGATTGACATCATCATTGAAATCTCGTGAACCGGAACATGAAGTCTGTTTAACGGACGGAGGCCTCTTTCCAGCCCGTCTGTAAGCTGGTTCGGAGTAGTTGTCAGCGTCATAAGAGAGGAACCGATCACCAGATAGATCAGACGAATTGCCATCCTTACCGCCAGAGAAATTCCCTCTTTCGTCATTTTCAGGAATCCCAGTTTCCAGATCACCTCTCCCGGAGTCAGAAATATATTAAAGAGCATAGTAATAATAAGAATTACAAAAATTGCTTTCAAGCCCTTAAAAATAAATTTCACAGGAACTTTTGATATTTTGATCAGAGCCGCCAAAAATATCGTCGCTACCGCATAGCCTGGTATCGTATGAAATAAAAATACTGAGATAATAAATATCAGCGTACCCATCAGTTTTGTTCTCGGATCTAATCTGTGAAGAATCGAGTCTGCCGGATAATACTGACCGATGGTAATATCTCTAATCATCTTTCCGTCCTCCCTTCAAAAGCGGAGAACCTGCTTCCTGCAGTGCTCTCAGAATATCTTTCCCAGCTTCCTCCACTGTGGTTGCATTCGGATCTACATCCAGTCCCTTCTCTTTCAGCGCATGCATGATATAAGTGATCTGAGGTGCGGCAAGTCCCATGGTTTCCAGCTCCTGATAGTGCGCAAAGACATTTCTGGGTGTATCGTCAAAAGCGATTTCTCCATGATTGACCACAATCAGTCTCTCCACATATTTAGCCACATCCTCCATACTGTGAGATACCAGAATGATCGTAATGCCACGAACCTTATGAAGTTCCGCAATCTGATCAAGTATCTCATCTCTTCCCTTTGGATCCAGTCCTGCTGTAGGCTCATCCAAAATCAGGATCTTAGGGTTCATGGCAAGAACTCCGGCTATGGCAACTCTTTTTTTCTGACCTCCAGAAAGTTCAAATGGAGATTTGCTGAAATTTTTTTCTTTAAATCCAACCTGAAGCAGTGCTTTTTTTGCTTCCTCTTCTGCTTCTTCCCTGCTCATTCCCTGATTCATAGGTCCAAAACAAACATCAGAGAGTACATCACTTTCAAAAAGCTGATGTTCCGGATACTGAAATACAAGTCCTACCTGACTTCTCAGGCTTCTCCTGTCGTATTTCTCAGCCCATACATCCTCTCCATTATAAAGAATTGTTCCTGATGTCGGCTGGATCAGAGCATTCAGATGCTGGATCAGCGTAGACTTTCCACTGCCTGTATGACCGATCACTCCGATAAACTGTCCGTCAGGAATATTCAGATTAATGTCCTTCAGCGCATGGATTTCATATGCCGTTCCCGGGCTGTAGGTATATGTTATATTTTTTAACTCTATTGACATAAGGCATTCACCAGTTCTTCCGTAGTAAGGATCCCATCCGGAAGATCAACTCCGGATTTTTTCAGTTCATGTGCAAGAAGCGTGACCTGAGGCACATCCAGTCTGTATTTTTTAAGAGTTTCTACCTGAGAAAAAATCTCTTTTGGTGTTCCCTCCATCACTACATGTCCTTCATCCATAACATAGACATGGTCTGCATTAATAACCTCTTCCATATAATGAGTGATCAGAACAACGGTTACCTTTTCCTGTTTATTCAGCTGGTGTACTGCATCCAGTACTTCTTTTCTTCCATTTGGATCAAGCATCGCCGTAGGTTCATCCAATACAATGCACCGGGGGCGCATTGCCATAACCCCGGCTATGGCAACTCGCTGTTTCTGACCTCCGGAAAGCTTATTTGGAGAATGATGACGATAAGCGGTCATTCCTGTTTTGCTCAGGCTTTCTTCCACTCGTTTCCAGATATCCTCTGTAGGCACGCCCATATTTTCCGGTCCGAATCCTACATCTTCCTCTACAATCGTACCAATGATCTGGTTGTCCGGATTCTGAAACACCATTCCCGCTTTCTGGCGTATTTTCCACAGCTCCGGTTCCTTCAGCGTATCCATGTTATCGATCCAGACGGTACCTTCCGTAGGAAGAAGAAGTGCGTTGATATGTTTTGCAAATGTAGATTTACCGGATCCATTATGGCCAAGGATCGCTACAAACTCTCCCTCCTGGATGTCCACATTGACATCATCTACAGCTCTTTGTGTTTCCTGGACATTGCCGTCATCATCATATTTAAAATAATCAAATCCAACTTTTAAAGCTTTGATGATTCCCATTTTTTATCCTTTCAGACTTCTTCTGCATGCTCTTCTGTTCCTGTCAGAGAGTCGATCAGCTCCCAGATTTCTTCTCTTCCCTGTTTCGTTTCTGCTGAATATGCGATCACTGAAGTTCCTTTTTTTACCTGAAGCCCCTCACGAACCATTTTCAGATGCTTCTGAACCTGGCTTCTTTTCAGCTTATCCAGCTTTGTGGCAATGATAATCGGTTCATAGCCATTATGAAGGATCCAGTCATACATCTGTCTGTCATTAGCAGAAGGCTCATGACGGATATCAATAAGAAGGAAAACTGCTTTCAGATTTTTAGAAGTATGGAGATATTTTTCGATCATTTTTCCCCATTTTTCTTTTTCCGCCTGAGAAACTTTTGCGTATCCATATCCTGGAAGATCCACAAGATACATTTCTCCGTTAATCTTATAAAAATTAATGGTCTGGGTCTTTCCCGGCTGTCCGCTGGTACGTGCCAGAGATTTCCGGTTCATCAGTCCATTGATCAGGGAGGATTTCCCCACATTGGATTTTCCTGCAAATGCAACCTCCGGCATTCCTGTATCAGGAAGTTTGCTGGTAACACCGCACACAATATCTAACTCTGCCTGTTTAATAACCATTGGTTTCCTCTCTGTTTCTTTAAGCTCTGGTCAGTGCCCGATGGAGCACTTCATTCATATTTTCCACAAAAGAGATCTTCAGTCCATGAAGGATCTCGTCATCCATCTCTTCAATATCTGCTTTATTCTCTGACGGAACAAGGACTTCCTGTATTTTGGCATATTTTGCAGCAAGAAGTTTTTCCTTCAGACCGCCGATAGGAAGCACACGCCCTCTGAGAGTGATCTCTCCTGTCATTGCCACATCTGCCCTTACGGGCTTTTTCACAATAGCAGACAGCATGGCTGTTGCCATAGTGATACCTGCGGAAGGTCCGTCTTTCGGAACTGCCCCCTCCGGGATATGTATATGAATATCATTTTCCTGGAAAAATTCAGGTCTGATATCGTATTTTTCAGCTACGGAACGAATGTAGGAAATCCCTGCCTGTGCAGATTCCTTCATCACATCGCCAAGCTGGCCTGTCAGAACGAGTTCACCTTTTCCCGGCATGACATTTACTTCTATCTGAAGCGTATCTCCGCCTGCCTGCGTCCAGGCAAGTCCTCTGGCAATACCGATCTCATCCTTTTTGTTTGCCATTATATAAGAATAACGGCTCTTTCCAAGGAATTTTTCCAGATTTTTTGTAGTGATCTTCACTTTTTCCTGATGGTTTTCCATGATCTCTCTGGCTGATTTACGACAGATCTGCCCGATTTTTCTTTCCAGATTACGAACTCCTGCCTCTCTGGTATAAAGATTGATGATCTTGCGAAGAGCCGGCGTCTGAATGACCAGACTGCCTTTTGGAAGACCATTGATCTCCATCTGCTTTGGAATCAGATGTTCCTTGGCAATATGTTCTTTTTCATTTTCTGTATATCCAGAGATCTCGATCACTTCCATACGGTCCAGCAGAGGCCGCGGAATCTCCTGCATATCATTTGCGGTAGCAATAAACAGTACCTCTGAAAGATCCTGCGGAACCTCCACGTAATGATCGTTAAATCTGCTGTTCTGCTCCGGATCCAGGACTTCCAGGAGCGCTGCCGAAGTATCTCCCTTATAGTCGCTGCTGGTCTTGTCTATCTCATCCAAAAGCATCAGTGGATTACTGACTCCTGCCTGCTGAAGAGCTGCTGTGATCCGTCCAGGCATGGCTCCTACATAAGTTTTTCTGTGTCCACGGATCTCTGCCTCATCCCGGACACCGCCCAGACAAATTCGAACGTATTTCTTATGAAGCGCTTCTGCCACAGATCTTGCTATAGAGGTCTTACCGGTTCCCGGAGGTCCTACCAGACAAAGGATCGGACTTTTACCACCTTTTGTGAGACTGCGGACAGAAAGGAATTCCATGATTCTTTCCTTTACGTCTTTCAGTCCGTAATGTCCTGTTTCCAGGATCTTCCACGCTTCTTTCAGATCTTCGGAATCCTGAGATCTTTTATTCCATGGAAGACTGAGAAGTGTTTCGATATAGGTACTTAAGACAGCACTTTCTGCTGCGCTGCTGCTCATGGATCTGAAGCGGCTGATCTCTTTGGAAATCTTATCTTTTACCCCTTTTGGAGCATCCAAATCTTTCAGCTTTTTTCGATATTCTTCTGCAGTATCTGATGTATTTTCTTCTCCAAGTTCTTCCCGGATCAGTTTCATCTGTTCCCGGAGAATGTACTCTCTCTGATTCTTATCAATCCGAGTCTTTAATTTCTTCTGAAGTTCCTGACCCACTTTCAGAATCTCAATCTCATTCTGTAAAATAGCTCCCAGAACCTCATAACGATTTTCCAGAGTCAGCGCCTCCAGAAAATTCTGCCGGTTCTGCCATGTCAGCGGGATATTTACAGAAATCTGTGTGATCAGTTCTTCCAAATCTCCGATATTCAAGATCTGCACTGCCAGTTCTCTGCTGACTTTACGACTGTCTCTGCTGTACTGCTGAAACAGTTCACTGAGACTTCTGTGCATCGCTTCCTTTATATTTTCCCCATACTGATCTTTGTCTGTTTCGATCACTGCGATCTCCGCATTGAGAAAAGGCTCTTCCTGGGTCAAAGACAGTAATGCTGCTCTTTCCCTGCCTTCTACGAAAACACGCAGAAGATCGTGGGGAAGCTTTATGACCTGTTTGATATATGCGATAGTACCCACCTTGTAAAGCTGGGAAAGACCTGGTTTCTCAACCTCAGGGTCTTTCTGGGTAATAAGAAAAATTTCCTGTTCATGAAGCATTGCTGCTTCTATTGCTTTGATAGAACGCTCCCTGCTTACATCAAAATGGACGATCATATCCGGCAGTATCGTTGTTCCCCGAAGGGCGATCGCCGGTAACGTATTAACTGACTGCGTCATTTATGTTCATTTCCTTCCTCAGGCAGTTTCTGGTCTGCCTTTCTTTCTGGAACGTGGATTTCTTCTCCCTGCAGCCTGCTCTGCTGCTTCTTCACGGATGATCTCCGGTTCTCCGGTTCCCTCCACAGTCTCTTTCGTAATGATCGCCTTGCGGATGGTGCTGTCTGAAGGCGCTTTATACATAAGATCCATAAGAGAGGTCTCCATAATAGAACGAAGTCCTCTGGCTCCGGTTTTACGTTCCAGAGATTTCTTTGCAACAAGCTCCAGTGCCTCATCCTGGAAGTCAAGTTCTACGCCATCCAGTTCAAAGAGCTTGTGATACTGCTTGGTAAGAGAATTCTTTGGTTCCCTTAAAATACGGATTAGTGCTTTTTCATCCAAACCGTCCAGTGTAACTACTACCGGGACACGTCCGATAAATTCAGGGATCAGACCGAATTTCACAAAATCCTCCGGCATAACCTGCTTCAGCACTTCTCCTACATTTCTTTCCTGCTTCGATGATACTTCTGCGCCAAATCCGATAGATTTTGTATCCTGTCTTGACTCAATGATCTTTTCGATGCCGTCAAATGCACCTCCACAGATAAACAGGATATTTGTAGTATCAATCTGGATAAATTCCTGATGAGGATGTTTTCTTCCTCCCTGAGGCGGAACACTTGCAACAGTACCTTCCAGAATCTTCAAAAGTGCCTGCTGTACGCCTTCTCCGGATACATCACGGGTGATCGATGCATTTTCAGACTTTCTGGTAATCTTATCGATCTCATCAATATAAATGATTCCGTACTGTGCACGTTCAATATCATAATCTGCTGCCTGAATGATCTTCAGAAGAATATTCTCCACATCTTCGCCTACATAGCCGGCCTCTGTCAGAGAAGTAGCGTCTGCAATAGCAAAAGGCACGTTCAGAAGGCGGGCAAGAGTCTGTGCAAGAAGTGTCTTACCGGAACCGGTAGGACCCAGCATCAGGATATTGCTCTTCTGAAGTTCCACATCCAGGTTTCTTGCTGCTGTAATTCGTTTATAATGGTTATAAACTGCTACGGACAGAGCTTTTTTCGCATCTTCCTGACCAATCACATAATCGTCCAGGATTTTATGGATCTCTTCCGGTTTCAGCAGATTGATCTCGCTGTCAAAAGTTTCTTCCTGGCCATAAGGAGCCAGTTCCTCTTCCATGATCTCTGCACAGATCCCAATACACTCGTCACAGATAAAAACCCCATCCGGGCCTGCGATCAGTTTGCGTACCTGATCCTCGGATTTATTACAAAAAGAGCATCTGACTTTTCCGTCTCTTATCTTATCTGCCATGGATATTTCTCGTTTCCTTTCTTTTTGATATGCTGAGATAAAAGCAAGATAAGACTCCCTGTTAGAGGAGTCTTTTCTTTCGTCTTTTTATTTATGCTCGACAACGCCGTCGATCAGTCCATATGCTTTTGCTTCTTCTGCAGTCATATAATTATCGCGGTCTGTATCCTTTTCAACCACTTCAAGAGGCTGACCTGTATTTTCTGCCAGCATCTCGTTCAAAGTCCTCTTAGTCTGCGCAATGTGATCTGCCACAATCTGGATTTCTGTAGCCTGACCCTGCGCACCGCCAGAAGGCTGATGGATCATAATGGTAGAATGCGGCAGAGCAAATCTCTTGCCCTTAGTTCCGCCTGCCAGAAGGAATGCCCCCATGCTGGCTGCCATTCCAAGACAGATAGTGGATACATCGCATTTGATATATTTCATAGTGTCATAGATCGCCATGCCTGCGGTGACAGATCCTCCCGGGCTGTTGATATAAAGCTGGATATCCTTGTTCGGATCCTCAGCCTCCAGGAACAGAAGCTGTGCCACAATAATGCTGGCGCTCACATCATTGACTTCCTCACCCAGGAAGATAATCCTGTCTTTCAGAAGTCTGGAATAAATGTCGTAGCTTCTCTCTCCCCTGCTTGTCTGCTCAATGACATAAGGTACTAAACTCATATATATGCCTCCATTCGTCGCGTCACAGTGGATGTTTAAGATGTCCGCTTACGCTTCCTTTGCCTCGTCTGCTACAAGAGTAACTGCTTTCTGTACAGCCATGTCTTTCTTCATCTGCTCTAATTCACGGTCTCCAAGAAGCTCTTTTAATTTGTCAGCTTCCATTTTGTACATCTCAGCCATCTTGCTGATCTCTTCATTTACTTCTTCCTCTGTAGGCTGGATGTTCTCAACCTCAGCGATCTTCTCAAGAACCAGTCTTGTCTGGATTCTCTTAAGTGCCTGCGGTTTCATCTCTTCCTGCATTTTCTCTACAGTCATTCCTGTAAACTGGAAGTACTGCTCCATAGTAAGACCCTGGGACTGCATTCTGGATGCAAAATCATTGATCATCTGACGAACCTGGGTGTCTACCATAGCGTCCGGAATTTCCATCTGTGCATTTTCGATTGCTTTATCTACTGCTGCATTTTCTTTTTCAGCGCGTGCTTCTTTTTCTTTTTTCTCTGTCAGGTTTTTCTTAATGTCTTCTTTATACTCTGCAAGAGTATCAAACTCAGAAACGTCCTGAGCGAAATCGTCGTCAAGCTCCGGAAGTTCTTTTGCTTCTACTTTCTTCACATCACACTGGAATACAGCTGCTTTGCCTGCAAGCTCTGCTGCCTGATACTCCTCCGGGAAAGTTACATTTACTTCTACATGGTCTCCGGCTTTTGCACCAACCAGCTGATCCTCAAATCCCGGGATAAAAGAACCGGAACCAAGTGTCAGCGGATAATCTGTACCTTTACCGCCTTCAAATGCAACTCCGTCTACAAATCCTTCAAAATCGATAGTTGTGATGTCGCCGTTCTCTGCTCCGCGATCCTCAACAGTTACTGTTCTGGAGTTTTTCTCCTGCTCTTTTTTGATCTCAGCGTCAACATCCTCGTCTGTTACTTCTGTTTCAGACTTCGGCACTTCAAGACCCTTGTAATCTCCAAGAGTTACTTCCGGTTTCACAGCTACTTCAGCAGTAAAGATAAATGCTTTGCCCGGCTCTGCCTGAACTACATCGATCTCCGGCTGGGAAACGATCTCAAGATCACACTCCTCAAGTGCTTTGCTGTAGTGCTCCGGAATAAGAGCGTTTGCGGCGTCCTCAAGGAAGATTCCCTTTCCGTACATCTGCTCGATCATTTTTCTCGGTGCTTTGCCTTTACGGAAGCCAGGGATAGCAATTTTTCCCTTAGCTTTCTGATATGCATTCTGCATTGCCTTGTCTAAGTCCTCAGCAGAAACCTCGATAGTCAGTTTCGCCATGTTTTTTTCCATTTTTTCTACCTGTAAACTCATGTTTCCTGTTCCTCCTTAAATTGTCAGGTTCTGATTCTATTTTTTATATATTTTCTCTATA
>NZ_CABVDF010000070.1:0-12071 GCF_902497045.1 uncultured Blautia sp.
GGAAATACTATATTAGCAGAATAAAGTTATCTCCAATGTACCAAAAAGCGTCAGGATTTAAGAAAGGTGGTTTTTATATGGCAAAAAAAGGAATGAAAATAGGACTTGCGCTGGCTGCAGGCGCTGGTGCCGCAGCCATTCTGGCAAAACAGGCTTCCAAAGAGACTGTTTCCAGTAACTCCATGGCAGCAGCAGACAAAGATTACCGAAACACAGAACGTGGAAAATATGAAAAAAACAGTAAAGGCATTTACTACAGCAACGGAAACTACGAAGCCTTTGCCCGTCCGGAAAAACCCGAGGGTGTAGAAGAAAAAAATGCATATATCGTAGGCGGCGGACTGGCCTCTCTTGCCGCTGCATGCTTCCTGGTTCGCGACGGACAGATGCCCGGCGAAAACATCCATATCCTGGAAGCTATGGACGTTGCCGGCGGTGCCTGTGACGGAATTTTTGATCCCACTCGTGGATATGTAATGAGAGGCGGCCGTGAAATGGAAAATCACTTTGAATGCCTGTGGGATCTTTTCCGAAGTATTCCATCTCTTGAGACGCCCGGCGCATCTGTACTTGATGAATATTACTGGCTGAACAAACATGATCCCAACTACTCTCTGTGTCGTGCAACAGTAAACCGGGGGCATGACGCACATACAGACGGCCGATTCAATTTAAGCCAAAAAGGATGCATGGAGATCATGAAGCTCTTTTTAACAAAAGATGAAGATCTCTATGACAAAAAAATAGAAGACGTTTTTGATGACGAAGTATTCAACTCCACTTTCTGGCTTTATTGGAGAACCATGTTTGCCTTCGAAAACTGGCACAGTGCTCTTGAGATGAAGCTGTATTTCCAGCGTTTTATCCATCATATCGCAGGTCTTCCGGATTTCAGCGCTTTGAAATTCACCAAATACAATCAGTATGAATCCCTGATCCTGCCAATGCAGAAATATCTGGAAAACGCAGGTGTTGATTTCCAGTTTAACACAGAAGTAACAAATGTTCTTTTTGACTTCAAAGACGGTAAAAAAATCGCTTCTGCTATTGAATATAAAGTAAAAGGGGTAGAAAAAGGACTGGTACTTACAGAAAATGATCTTGTTTTCGTCACAAACGGAAGCTGCACCGAAGGAACCATTTACGGAGATCAGAACCACGCACCTAACGGAGATGCCGAGGTCCGTACCAGCGGCTGCTGGAGCCTGTGGAAAAATATTGCCAAACAGGATCCGTCTTTTGGTCATCCGGAAAAATTCTGTTCCGATATCAGCAAGACCAACTGGGAGTCTGCCACCATCACTACTTTGGATGAAAAAATCCTTCCATATATAACCGATATCTGCAAACGCGATCCCAGAAGCGGCAATGTAGTTACCGGAGGTATCGTAAGCTGTATGGATTCAAAATGGCTGCTCAGCTGGACCATCAACCGCCAGGGTCAGTTCAAGGAACAGGATAAAAACAAAGTTTGTGTCTGGGTCTATGGTCTTTTTACAGATGTTCCAGGAAATTATATCAAGAAGCCTATGAGAGAATGCACAGGTAAAGAAATCACCGAAGAATGGCTTTATCACCTGGGTGTTCCTACAGAAAAAATCTCTGAGCTGGCTGAAAACAGCGCTGTCTGTGTACCTACCATGATGCCTTACATCACCGCATTTTTCATGCCGCGTGCAAAAGGAGACCGCCCGGATGTTATTCCAGACGGCTGTGTGAATTTTGCATTCCTTGGTCAGTTTGCGGATACTCCAAGAGATACCGTATTTACTACTGAATATTCTGTAAGAACTGCAATGGAAGCTGTATATGGACTTCTCGGTGTAGACAGAGGTGTTCCCGAAGTATGGGGAAGTGTCTATGACGTTCGTGAACTTTTAAGCAGTTCAGTAAAACTTATGGACGGGAAATCTCCTCTGGAGATAGAACTTCCAGGACCATTAAACATGCTGAAAAAACCCGTTCTGCATTTTGTAAAAGGAACTGTTATTGAAAAAGTATTAAGAGATTACGGCGTATTAAAAGATAACATGTAAAAAAGAAGACTGCGCTCTGCGGGTTTGATACCCAAAGATACGCAGTCTTTTTTAATCATCCGGATATTCCACGCCCTCAGGCAGCGGATCCCATTCGTTTAAT
This sequence comes from uncultured Blautia sp., assembly GCF_902497045.1. Taxonomy (NCBI): domain Bacteria; kingdom Bacillati; phylum Bacillota; class Clostridia; order Lachnospirales; family Lachnospiraceae; genus Blautia; species uncultured Blautia sp. The sequence goes on from NZ_CABVDF010000070.1 coordinate 2,140, forward strand.
CCCAGGCTTTGTTTAAACTTTGCCTGTTCCAAAGTCAACGGCTCAAGATCATCCTGGAGATATTCCAGCAATTCACCAATTCCCTCTCTGGTAGCATTATCCACCAGAAAAATTCTTTCACAGCCAGTTTCCTCCAGCCATTGCTTCACCATAGGGATATTGGCATATGGTGAATGGATTTTCGTAATAATACCGATCATCGGACGCAGGATAAAATTCCTGCCGCTTGGCCCAAACAGCGTAAAAGGTTCATCAGCAGCCTGCACGATCCCTACTACATCCGCTTCAAAAGAAAAGCATGCCAATCCCACACTGAAGCGTTTAGATTCCGCATACTCTCCCGGAGAGTCGATCGTATCATCTTCCGTATTGGTATATTGTGTTTTGTGATAATGAAGCTCCTCTCCTTTCAGAGCCTGTGTCAGAGAGGTTTTTCCAGCTTCACTTCTTCCCATCAAAAATAATTTTTTCATTTTTACTCATATCCTGTATTTAACTTTTATGAACCTTGCAGGTTTGAAATCCAAGAACTTCATCAAAAAATCGGACCACTTCCTCCACTGCCGTCTGCACCTGTGAAAGTCCTCCGGTAAGAATCAGGGTTCCACAGAAACGATCCATAAAACCTATCTGCACATCCGCTGCTTTTACCGCCACATCTGCTGCAACTACAACAGCCTCCCAGGGGGTAAAGCGGATAAATCCAATAGACTCTCCTCTGTGATCTTCTCCATCATGAACCCCTATATGCAGTCCCAGATTCTCGTAAATACAGGCATCCGAAGGACTGATCACATGAGCCAGGCACACCTCTTTACCCGGTACACGCACTCTGGTCATTCGGAGTTTTTTCCCTTTGAGATCCTCATAATTATCATGGAACAGCTTTTCCAGCAGTTCTTCCTTTGTTATTCGAGTCATAAGCCCCGCTTCCTATCTCTTTGTGATGTCACAGACTACATATCCCAGAGTATCACGGAAATAGTCCACAACCTCTGTCATAGCTGACATAACATCTGAAATCTCTCCTGTAATGATCAGCGTACCTGTAAAACGGTCTGCAAATCCAAGATAAACATTTCCGCTTTTTACTGCAATATCAGATGCGATCACCGCAGATTCCGGAGGGGTCATATTCATGATCCCGATAGCAGAGGAACGATAGTCCACCTGGGGATTCAATCCCAGCTTCTGATATATGATCGGAGCCGGGCCGCCCATCACATGCGCAAAAGTAATTTCCTTTCCGGCCACAGTCTCCTGTACAATTCTGATCTGTTCTCCATGATCGTTTGCCATTTGTTGTTTCTCCTTTCAGAAAGCATTTGACATAGATTCTCTTAAAATCATACTATTATAAAAAACCACTGTCAAGTTGATTTCCTACATTGAAAGGTCAAAAAACTGCTGCCGGTTACAGGAAACAGTAACTGGCAGCAGTTTTTATGTCACATCTTATCTTTTCCGGATATTACAGCCCGGTCTTTTCTCTGATAAATGCCCTTGCCTTCAGTGCATATTCAAAAGGATTGGCTTTTACAGGATCCTGTTCTGCTTCAACGACCATATATCCTTCATATCCAACTTTTTCCAGAACTTCAAAGATAGGATCAAAATCAATACACCCATCTCCCGGGATTGTAAAGGCTCCCATTCTAACGCCTTCAAGGAAACTTAATCCATTATCTTTTACCTTCTGCACAACTTCTGGACGGATATCTTTCAAATGTACATGACGTATTCTGTCTGCATAGGTTTTTACCATCTCTAACGGATCAGCTCCACAGTAAGCAAAATGTCCTGTATCAAAAAGAAGGCTTACATATTCCGGATTTGTATTATCCATCATACGTTTTACTTCATCAGGATCCTGTACTACTGTACCCATATGGTGATGGAAAGTAAGAGAAATGCCATACTCTTCTTTCGCAATCTTTCCAAGGCGGTCCAGGCCACTGCACAGAAGCTCCCATTCTTTATCATCCATCACATATTTCTGTCCGAATACAGGTGTTTCCTGCTGTCCCTGAACGCTGTAGCTCTGCTCGGAAGCACCTATGATCTTTGCTCCCATAGCTTTAAGAAAGCCAAGCTGTGCCCGAAATTCTTTCTCTACCTCTTCAAAAGGCTTTGAAATAAGAAAAGAAGAAAACCACTGATTGCATATTTCAACTCCACGAAGCTGAAGAGCTTTTTTCAGGATTTCCGGATCTTTTGGATACTTATTTCCCACCTCAGAGCCTGTAAATCCTGCCAGAGCCATTTCGCTGACACACTGTTCAAACGTATTTTCTCCACCCAGATCAGGAAGATCATCGTTGGTCCAGGCAATTGGAGCAATACCAAGCTTTACTTTATTTTTATCAAACATCAACATCTCTCCCATCTGATCTTTACATGATCTCAGAAATCTTAACCGGTCTGTGCTCTTCGCTGGATTTCTTTGCAGCAAGACCCATAAGCACCGGTTTCAGTCCATCATATACATTCAACGGTGTTTCCTTATCATTTACAATAGCATCAATAAACGCACATACTTCTTTGCCGTAAGCATCCATATATCTTTCCAGGAAGAAAAACAGAGGCTTTTCTCCGGTAACGCCTTTTCCATTGCTGATCTGTACAGATGACTGACTGTCATTGGAAATCGCAGCCATACCCAGAGAACCAAACACTTCCGCTCTCTGATCATATCCATATGCGGCTCTTCTTGAATTATCGATCACCGCAATGGAGCCATCCTCCATCTTCAGTGTGATCACAGCCGTATCCACATCTCCTGTTTCACCAATAGCCGGATCTACCAAGTTCGCACTCTGTACATAAACTTCTTCTGCATCACAGCCAGCAAGGAAACGTACCATATCAAAATCATGAATGGTCATATCAAGGAACATACCGCCTGAAACCTTTACATAATCCAGTGAAGGCGGTTCCGGATCTCTGGATGTGATCTTAATGATCTCTGTTTTTCCAATTTTACCTTCTGCTACTGTTTTCTGAAGAGACTCAAAATTATGATCAAATCTTCTGTTAAATCCAACCTGGTATTTCAAGTCTGTTCCTTCCAGGGCATGTACCACTTCCATGATCTTATCCACATCATGATCGATAGGCTTCTCACAGAATACATGTTTTCCGGCACGGATCGCATCCAGAGAGATCGGTGAATGTGTATCTGTAGAAGAACAGATCAGAACCGCGGAAATCTCCGGATCCTCCAGGATCTCGTGATAATCCTTTGTTGTTTTTTCCACACCCATCTGCTTTGCCCACTGAGCAGTTTCCTCTGTAAGGAACGGATCTGCAACCGTTTTGATCACTGCATCGGGTACTCTTGTAGCAATACTTGTAATATGCACCTGGCCAATTCTTCCGGCGCCGATAACTCCAACTTTTATCATTATATAGCCTCCTTCTAGCTAACCTTTTATGCTGTTTACACTATACAGCTTTTACATACTGCAGTTTACATTTTTTATTCCTGACCTGCTGCTTTAAAACAAAGTGTGTACATATCTTCACTGTAATTTTTCAGGCTGATCCTTGTACCTGTAGCAGTTGTCTGATATTCTGCCTGAACTCTCTGATCAAGAGGAATGAGTTCACCAAACACATTTGGAATATCAACTGTATCCATACCTTTTTTCAGTCCATCCACAAACACATAAAGATCGGATCCTTTTGCAGTAAAATGCACTGCTGTGCCATTATCTAATACAATAGATTCTCTCCTGCTGCATCTGGTTTCATAAATTCCCTCTCCATTGGTCTCAAGCCATTTGCCAAGAACAAGGAGCCGTCTCTCCTGCTCTGCCGGAATCGTTCCGTCTGCCTTAGGCCCGATATTGATAAGAAGGTTTCCATTGTTCGCAACTGTTCCAACCAGAAGAGAGATCAATCCCTGTTCAGAAATAATCTGATCGTCACCTTCATTCTCATTATATCCAAATGACAGTCCCATACCACGGCACATTTCCCATTTTTCGCTGCGGTCAACCTTTCCCTGCTTATACTCTTTTGTCAGGAAATCATGGTAACGGTCATTAAATCTGTCATTTACCACGCCTTCTTCAACCTTGTTGTAATAATGCGCAAGGAAAAACGGCATCATTTCTTCACTCTGTTTCGGCCATCCGATATCATTCCATACCAGACTTGGTTCGTAGGTATCCACAAGCTCCATCATCTGCTTATAAGAATAATCTGCATATTCAAAAGTAGGGCTTGCCGTTCCAAAGAGATCGTCGTCTTCAAAAATCGGATCATTTGCATACTGCCAGTCGATCAGTCCGGAATAGTAAAGACCCATACGGATTCCTTCCGCCCGTACTGCATCCGTCAGCTCTCCTGTGATGTCTCTCTTCGGTCCCATTTTTACACAGTTAAAATCTGTATACTTACTTGGATATAAGCAGAAACCATCATGATGTTTCGTTGTCAGTACCACATACTGCGCTCCGGCTTTTTTAAACAACTCTGCCCATTTTGCCGGATCCCAGTTTTCTGCCTTCCACATCGGGATAAAATCTTCATATTTAAAGTCTTTACCATACTTTTCCATGTGATGCTCATAGGTAGGACCTTTTCCTATATTCAAAGAATTGTAATACCACTCTGCATAAGGATTATCTGCAAACCATTCCTTGGAATCCACCTCTCCCAGTTCCCATGTATGAGGTGCGTAAGCCGGAACTGAATAAATCCCCCAATGGATAAAAATACCAAATTTGCAGTCATCATACCACTTCGGCACCTGATGCGTATTCACAGATTCCCATTTTCCTGTATATCTTTTTGTACTCATGTTGTCCTCCTTTCCGCCCGCCTGTGCGGGAAACCTATATATGCTTTTATTCGATCGTAATCTTCAGAACTACCGGCATGTCCCCCGGTTCAATGATCCTTCCGCAGGAAATATCAAGCGCTTCATTACGGAAGAATCTCGGATGAAGATCAGTTCCCAAAAGTTCCACATCACAGATAGAAGATTTCAGAAGCTTCATATCATTTCCAAGTGATCTGATATGGATCTCTCCATCCTCCGGCCAGTGAAGCACAATGGCATAAATATGATTTCCCTTACTGGTAAAACGGATATCTTCTGATGTAAAGTTCTTTTCATAAGTATCGGTAAAATGCCCTTCAGGAACCACTGTCGGACCTTCTCCAAATACTTTCCAGTATTTTGTTCCGTAAATCGCCTCGCCATTGACTTTCATCCATCTGCCAATCTCACGAAGAATATTTGCATCCTCCTCTGGAATTGTTCCATCGGATTTCGGTCCTACATTCAAAAGCAGGGCTCCGTTCTTGCTGACTACATCTACCAGATCTAAAATAATATCTGACGTTTTTTTGTAATCATTTCCAATGGTATATCCCCAGGAATTTCTGGCAACAGAAGTATCATTCTGCCAGAGATCCGGTGTAATATGATCCAGCTGTCCTCTTTCCAGATCCTTCACTGCGCTTCCGTGTACATATGCATCAAATTTAGAATCAATGGCAACTTCTTCTCCCCACTGCACAGCACGGTTATAATAATAAGCCGCAAATTTACGGAGATATGGTTTCCATGCGTACTGCTGGATCCACCAGTCGAAAAAGATAAGTTTCGGATGATATTTATCTATCAGTTCGCAAGTATGTACAAGCCATTTTTCCATATGTTCCTGTGTAGGCGTATTATCATATATATTACTGTGATCCCTGGTCGGTCCTGCCGCTGCCCCGTAGAGTTCGGCATACTGAGGATCATTTACATCTGCTTCCGGAATTTCCCTTGCGCCATTAAAGAACCAGTAATTTTCTGCACGATGAGAGGATGCTCCCAAAACCATTCCACGATTTTCGATTTCCGCTTTCAGCTGTCCAAGTACATCTTTTTCCGGTCCCATTTCAGCAGCATTCCATGAACTAAGTTCACTGGCATACATCTTAAATCCATCATGATGCTCTGCCACCGGTACTACAAACTTTGCCCCTGCTTCCTGAAACAGCTCCGCCCATTGTACAGGATCAAATTTTTCTCCACGGAACATAGGGATAAAATCCTTGTATCCAAATTTATCCAGAGTACCATATGTCTCTACATGATGGAGATTCTCTCTGGATCCTTTCCGATACATATTTCGCGGATACCACTCATCTCCAAAAGCCGGAACACTGTACACACCCCAGTGGATAAAAATCCCAAACTTTCCTTTTTCATACCACACTGGCGTAGGATGCCCGCACAGGGAATCCCAGGTATCTGTATATGGCCCCTGCGCGATCACTTCATCAATCTTACGAAGATATTCCTCCGTACTCATACTGATCACCCCTTGATCGATTCGAAAATCGGCTCTTCTTCTTCAAGTTCCAGACATACACAGTAATTTTTCTTGTTGTGCAGTTCCTCCGGAAGCTCCACTTCGATCATACTGTCACCTTCACAGCTCTTCATAAAGCGATACTCCAGCTTTTGTCCGCTGCTTACCAGATATGCGCCTGTCAGTCTGTTTCCTACATTCATAAGTTCAATACGAATTCTTGGCGAAAGCACATGAACATAAAGTTTGTGTTCTCTTCCGGTAAATTCAATTCCCGGGATCTCATAAGCATAAACACCCAAAGGTCTTGTTCCGTAGATTGCCTCACCATTTTCTGTTACATATTTTCCTACCTCATTGAGGACTTCTACGCATTTCTCCGGAACAATTCCATCTGCCGTAGGACCTACATTAAGAAGGTAGTTTCCTCCACGACTTACAATTTTCAGAAGAAGGCTTAAAATATGATCTGCACTCTTCCAGTTTGTATCAAATTTATTGAATCCCCAGGTATCATTAACTGTTGCCGGAACCTCCCAGTCTCCTTCATACGGAAGTCTTGGAATATAGTTATCACCTGTTGTCATATAGTCTCCCATATGATTTCCGGTACGTCCGCTTAAAAGACAGTCTGGCTGAATGGATTTTACAAGATCGATCAGCTCCTGAGTCTGAGCAACTGTAATACCCATTGGAGTATCAAACCAGATCAGGCAGATATCTCCATAATTTTCCAGCAGTTCCTTTACCTGTGGTTTACATTTTTCATCAAAATATTTCTGGAAATCTCTCTGGGAATTATCTTTTCTGTGCATATATCCATTGGGATCATCCCAATCCTGTGCCTGTGAATAATAAAATCCCATTTTCACATCATATTTCTCACAGGCAAGCTGGAGTTCTTTCAGAATATCTCTTCCATAAGGGGTAGCCTTTACCACATTAAAATCACTCACTTTGGAATCATACATGGCAAATCCTTCGTGATGTTTTGCGGTAAGAACAATATACTTCATTCCCCACTGTTCTTTTGCACGCTTCACAAATGCATCTGCATCAAACCCTGTAGGATTAAACTGCTCTGCCAGCTTTTCATAATCCTCTACCGGAATATCAAAGTCGTTTTCGATCCACTCTGCGATCCTGTCAGTTTTCCGTCCCTTGTATTCACCTGCAAGAATACTGTAAAGTCCCCAGTGAATAAATAAACCGTATTTTGCATCTTTGAACCACTGCTGTTTTGTATCTTTCATAATGTAAAAACCTCCGTACCCATTCATTGTTTCTCTCTTTATTCTGCAATCATCCTTTAACTGCACCTGCAAGCATACCTGCCTCTACCTTCTCGTGAAGTACCAGATAAATGATAAGCATTGGAATCATGGACATGATAACAAACGCAAACTGTGGTCCATAATCCGTAGTAAAGTTTGCTGTAAAGTTCAGCATTGCTCTGGAAATCGTATATTTATTGCTGTCTGTGATCAGAATCAGGGAAAAGATCAGCTCGCTGTATCCATAAATAAATACCAGGATTGCCTCTGTAGCAATGATCGGCTTACAAATTGGAGTAAGGATAGTTGTAAGAAGCTTCAGATCGCCGCATCCGTCAATCTTTGCCGCTTCATCAAGACCTCTGTCCAGTCCCTGTATATATCCTGTAAACAAGAAGATTGCCTGAGACAGATTAAATGCCGTATAAATAAGGATCAGGAATGCATAACTGTTTTTTGTTCCTAATGCACTGGAAATTTTTGATACAGATACCAGTGTACAATGTACCGGAACCATAACACCTGCCATAAACAGGAAATATGCCGCTTTCAGATAACCAAAACTTTTTCTTGCGATCACATATGCAGCCGGCATAGCAATAATAACCGTTACAACCAGTGTAGCAATCGCTACAAAAAGAGAGTTTCCAATAGATTTCAATGCATTAGCAATACGGATCGCATCCGGATAGTTCTGGAAGTTCCACACCTTTGGTATAGAGAACATTCCCAGCAAAATCTCATCGTTTGTTTTAAGTGATGAAATCAAGGTAACGATCAGTGGAAAGAAAGTAACCACCGCCATAAAAATAGCAATAAAATACTGTCCAAAAGTTTTTAATTTTCTCAACGCTCTGTAATTTTTCATTCTGTTCTCCTTTCTTCAAGGATCCGCCATCCTGTCAGTTATCAATCTTTTTCTTTAAAAATAACATTATTCAACAGTACGGACAGTACAAGTCCCAGTACCAGAAGGATAATACTGATTGCTCCGCTTCGTCCCATAAGCTTGTACTGGAATCCCTGCGTATAAAGAAGAACTGCAGGAGTAGCACTGGAATCCATCGGTCCGCCGCCGGTCATTGCCCATACAATATCAAATGCCTTGAGACATCCGGTGATACAAATGACCGAGAATACCATGAACATGTTTTTACAGAGAGGAACGGTAATATGAATGATCTTTTTCAATCCGGTGCAGCCATCCAAAAGAGCCGCATCATGAATCTCATCCGGAATCGCCACAATACCCGCAGCAAAGATCAGCATGTTATATCCCGCGTACATCCACTCATTTACCAGAACAACACACCATATGTTTACCGTCGGCGTGGCCAACCAATTTATAATATACTCTTCAAGACCTATAGCTCTCAAAAACTGTGCCAGAACACCAAAATTTGCATTCAGCATAAAAGTCCACATAAGACCAACAGCTGTAGTTCCCAGCATAACCGGCATAAGGTATGCTGTCTTAAAGAATTTAATTCCTTTCAGCTTGGAAGTAACAAGAAGCGCCATTCCAAAAGCAATCGGCATCAGAATACAGAAACCACCGATCATAAAATAGAGAGCGTTCAGCATACTCTTCCAAAACTTTTCACTTGTAAGAACCTTAATATAGTTTTCAAGTCCTACCCAGGTAACCGGCGCACCGCCGATACCATTCCACTTGTTCAGAGACAGCCATGCTGTATTTATTACCGGATAAATAACAAACGCAACTGTCAGGATGATTCCCGGAAGAACAAAAAGCATGGACTTCAGGTAGGATTTTCTGTAGGTTTTTGACTTAAAGAACATAATCATACCTCCAATTTTAAAGAGCGGGCGTCACCGAACACTCCCGTTGGTGAGGCCCGCCCTGCATTATGTATTCAATGCATTACCTGCTTCGTATCTTAATTATTCATACTCTGCGATCAGATCAACGATGGTCTTTCCTACTTCATCAACCGAATTACCCATTGCAATTCCCTGAAGTGCCTGACGAACAGTATTGATCATATGAGTTGCAATATCATAGTTCTCGATATCGCCGCGTACATCTTCTGTTTCTGCGATGATAGCACTTGCTTCTTTGCTCAGGTAGTTTCCTGCCTCTGTTGTGATATTCACACAAAGAGGAGACGGATAACCTTCTGCAAAAGTATTTACTACATCTTCACTTGTCATATATTTCAGGAAAAGTACAGAAGCTGCAACTTCATCAGGATTACCTGTATCAACTACATAATAAGCCTCGTTTCCGCCGCCCATATCCTGAAGTGCAAACTCTTCATTTACTGTTATTGACCTCTTAAAATAGCGTAATAATGATTAGCTTGCGTGTCTCTGGATT
>NZ_CABVDF010000071.1:0-12051 GCF_902497045.1 uncultured Blautia sp.
ACTTCAGAAACTATCAAAAAGAATGACAGACTATTTTAAAGGAGAAACCAGAATGAAGAACTGGACCGACATTATAAAAAATATGACTATGCTGACGCAGTTCGGTCTGTCTTTTGTGACACCGATATTTCTGTGTCTTGCTCTTTGCTGGTGGCTGAATATCCATGTGGGAATCGGGGCATGGGTTTATATCCCGGGCTTTTTCTTTGGGCTGGGAGGTTCTTTTATGGTGGCCTATAAACTGTATTTACACGTTACGGACCGTCAGAAAAAGGATGAGAAAACAAAAAAGAAAAAAGTGTCTTTCAACAGACATATATAGAAGATTTATGAGGAGTATGTCTGAAAAAGAAGAAAATACAGTATTTTATTACAGAAGGGGAGAAATAATATGTTTGCTGATATCCAGCCGGCGGTAAAAAAAGAAACAAAAAAAGTGGCACTTTATACCATTGCAGGGCTTGTTCTGATGTGGATCGTTTTTGGAATTCTTCACAGTGTCCTGCCGGAAAAGGTGCCTTTTGACTATACAGTGATCCTTGGAGGGATCGGCGGCGGAATAATTGCTGTCCTGAATTTTTTTCTTATGGGATTAACCGTACAGAAAGTGGCAGCCTGTGAGGAAGAGGGAGCAGCCCATGCAAGGCTGAAGGCAAGCTATTCCCAGAGAATGCTTCTTCAGATGCTGTGGGCAGTAGCAGCTATAGTAGCTCCCTGTTTTCAATTTGCAGCAGGTCTTGTACCGCTTTTATTTCCTTCTACAGGAATCAAACTGAATGCACTTTTTAAGAAAAATCAATAAGATAAAAGACTGACTGTAATCTATGAACAGCGGTTTTCTATAGATATATTTTAAAAAGACAGGAGGTGTAAACGTATATGGATCTGGATATATCCGGGGCAAAAGTCTATTTTACCATTCCAACGGACATTCCTATTCTGGGAGACCTTCAGATCAGCGAGACCATGGTTGTAAGCTGGATCGTCATGCTTCTGATCACTGGTCTGTGTATCTGGCTGACTCATGACCTGAAAGTGGAGAATATCTCCAAAAGACAGGCACTTGCGGAAATGCTGGTGGAGCAGGCGAATAAGTTTGTGGTTGGGAATATGGGCGAAAAATTCCGTCATATGATCCCGTTTGTAGCTGCCTTGTTTGTAACAAGTGTGGTGTCCAACCTGATCAGTCTTATCGGACTTCGAAGTCCTACGGCAGATCTTTCCACGGAGGCAGCCTGGGCAGTTGTGGTATTTATCATGATCACTGCACAAAAGATCAAGACAGGCGGCTTTGGCGGATATCTGAAAGGCTTTACCACCCCGATCGCCATTATGACACCCTTTAATGTGCTTTCCGAACTGGCAACGCCGATCAGTATGGCATGCCGTCATTTTGGAAACATTCTTTCCGGCGTAGTTATCAATGGTCTGATCTATGGCGCTCTGGCAGTGGCCAGCTCCGCACTTCTGGGACTGCTTCCCGGTGTACTGGGAAATGTCCTTTCACAGATCCCCATCCTTGATGTGGGTGTTCCTGCAATCCTGTCCGTCTATTTTGACTGGTTTTCAGGATTCATGCAGGCCTTTATCTTCTGTATGCTGACAGTTATGTATATTGCAAATGCTGCAGAAGAATAGCTGTTTGAAAAGAAAAACTGAATAAAGAATAAAAAAAGAAAACAGGAGGAACATATTATGGATTTTACTATTTTAGCAAAAGGTATCGCTCTTGCAGGCTGTGCAATCGGAGCAGGATGTGCACTTATCGCAGGTATCGGACCTGGTATCGGTGAAGGTAATGCAGTTGCAAAGGCTCTTGAGGCAATCGGACGTCAGCCGGAGTGCAAAGGTGACGTAACCTCTACTATGCTTCTTGGCTGTGCCATCGCAGAGACAACCGGTATTTACGGTTTTGTAACAGGTCTTCTTCTGATCTTTGTTGCACCGGGCATGTTCATGAAGTTCCTGGGATAATTGCGGCATATTTATAACAGCCGGGTATAAGAACAGGAGGTTAAACTTATGCAGGTACAGGAATTAGTTGGTATTGTGCCCTGGACCTTCATTGCACAGATCTGCAACCTTTTTCTGCAGGTCTATCTGATCAAACGCTTTTTGTTTAAACCGATCAATAACATACTGGCAAAACGCAAAGAAATGGCAGATGCACAGATTCAGGATGCGGTAAAGGCCAGGGAGGAAGCTGAGGCTATGAAGTCTCAGTATGAGCAGGATATGATCCAGGCAAAAAATAAGGCAAATGAGATCGTGGTTTCTGCTCAGAAGACTGCCTCCGCCCAGAGTGAGGAGCTTCTTCGTGAGGCTTCCCGTCAGGCGGCTGCCATGAAAAATAAAGCAGAAGCAGATATTGAACAGGAAAAGCGCAAAGCAGTCAATGAGATCAAAGATGAAATTGGCGGAATGGCAATGGAGATTGCGGGCAAGGTGATCGAAAGGGAGATTTCTGAAGAAGATCACGCGAAACTCATAGATGATTTTATTGCGAATGTGGGTGAGACATCATGACACAGACTGCCAGAGTCTACGGCGGCAGCCTGTATGAGCTTGCTGTCGAGGAAAATCTTGTGGAAACCATAGGAGAGCAGATGGAGGAAATCAGAAGGCTGTTCTGGGAAAATCCGGATTATATGAAGCTTCTCTGTGAACCGTCCATTCCCTGGGAGGAAAGAACTTCTCTGGTAGATCAGTCCTTTGGTACACAGGCGGAAAAATATTTGGTGAATTTTATTAAACTTCTGTGTGAGCGCAACATTCTCAGAGAGTATGGCGGCTGCTGTGATGAGTTCAGACGCCGTTATCATGCAGATAACGGAATCGCTGAGGCAGTTGTCACCAGTGCAGTGGCGCTTAGTGATGCACAGATGGAGACATTGAAACAGAAACTGGAAAAGGTCAGCGGCAAACAGATATCTCTGACACAGAAGAAGGATGCTTCTGTGGTAGCGGGACTTCGTGTAGAACTGGAGGGCAGATCCTATGATGGAACGATTCAGGGACGCCTGGCATCTCTTTCCAGAAAACTTGATGAAATAATTGTTTAAAGGATGGTATGGAAACATGCAATTAAAACCTGAAGAAATATCCAGGGTCATCCGCAGTCAGATCAAATATTACGAAAATTCCATCAAACAGGATGAGACAGGTACTGTCCTTCTGGTTGGTGACGGTATTGCCAGAGCAAGCGGTCTTGTAAACTGTATGGCCGGAGAGCTTCTTGAGTTTGAGGACGGAAGCTATGGCATGGCACAGAACCTTGAGGAAAACAGTGTTTCTATCGTATTATTTGGTTCCGATGAAAATATCGGCGAAGGCCAGACCGTAAAACGTACTGGAAAGGTCGTATCGGTTCCGGTAGGAGACGCTATGATCGGCCGTGTTGTAAATGCGCTGGGACAGCCTATTGACGGTGCGGGACCTATTGTAACAGAAGAATTTCGGGCAATTGAAAGCCCGGCTCCGGGAATTTGTGAAAGACGTTCTGTACATGAACCTCTTCAGACCGGAATCAAGGCCATTGACTCGATGATCCCTATTGGAAGAGGCCAGCGAGAGCTTATTATCGGTGACCGTCAGACAGGTAAGACTGCTCTGGCTGTAGATACTATTATCAATCAGAAGGGTAAGGATATGATCTGTATCTATGTAGCGATCGGACAGAAACGTTCTACGGTTGCTTCTCTGGTAGAGACCCTTACCAAAAACGGAGCCATGGATTATACCATGGTAGTGGCGGCCACTGCCTCTGAAGCAAGCCCCTTACAGTACATTGCACCATATTCCGGATGTGCAATGGGTGAATATTTTATGAACAAAGGCAAGCATGTACTGATCGTCTATGATGACCTGAGCAAGCATGCGGTTGCATATCGTGCACTTTCCCTGCTGATCCGCCGTCCGCCAGGACGAGAGGCTTATCCGGGAGATGTATTCTATCTGCATTCCAGACTTCTGGAACGTGCGGCAAAACTGGATGACGAACACGGCGGAGGTTCTCTGACTGCGCTTCCTATTATTGAAACACAGGCAGGCGACGTATCCGCTTATATTCCTACAAATGTTATTTCCATTACAGATGGTCAGATTTTCCTGGAGACAGAGCTTTTCCACTCCGGCGTAATGCCGGCGGTAAACCCGGGTATCTCTGTATCACGAGTTGGAGGAAGCGCGCAGATCAAGGCTATGAAAAAAGTAGCCGGTACACTGAAATTGATTTACTCTCAGTATCGTGAGCTGCAGAGCTTTGCTCAGTTTGGCTCTGATCTGGATGCAGATACCAAGTCACGTCTGGATCAGGGTGCCCGTATTGTAGAGGTTCTGAAGCAGAATCAGAATGAGCCGGTTCCGGTAGAAAAACAGGTTGCGATTCTGTATGCAGTTACCAAAGGAATCCTGGCTGAAGTAAAGACAGAGGATGTACGTCAGTACGAAAAAGAACTGTTTATTTTCCTGGATTCAGATGCGAACGGAATGGCTGCTATGCAGGATATCCGTACCACAGGAAAATTGGAAGAAGAAACAGAAAATAAGTTAAAGAAAGCTCTGGAAGAATTTACCCGGAACTTCCTTGATGCAAGACCTGTAAAATAAAGTGATTAGGAGGAAACAGAATGGCTGCAAACATGAAAGCGGTAAAGCTGCGTATCAAGAGTGTGCAGAGCACTATGCAGATTACCAAGGCAATGGAACTTGTGGCATCCTCCAAGCTGCGTAAGGCAAAGGAGCGGGCAGAGGTCTGCAGACCTTATTTCCGCACCCTGTATGAAACCCTGAAGGAAATTGCTGTAAATAATACGGAATTTAATTCTGTTTATGCGGCGGAATCCAAAAGCAATAAATACTGCTATGTAGTGATCGCCGGAGACCGTGGTCTGGCAGGGGGCTATAATGCAAACCTGTTCAAATGTATGGAAGCAGACAGCGCAGGCCGGGATTATATGGTCCTTCCTATTGGAAAAAAAGCAGTAGAGTATTACAGCCGTAAAGAGGTAGAGGCGGTCACTGAAGAGTTTGGAGAGGTCGCAGATATTTCTGTAGGCGACTGCTTTGAGATCGCACATTTGCTCTGTAAGGAATTCCGCAAAGGGACATTCGGACATATCCAGCTTTGTTATACGGGGTTTGTGTCCATGCTTTCCCAGAAACCAGATGTTTTCTCGATCCTTCCTCTTACGGATATTAAGGAAGAGGCGGAAAAAAGAGAGAAACCTTCCGTATCAAGAAATCTGATTCTCTACGAGCCGGGAAGTACAGACGTTTTCGATGCGATCGTACCGGAATATCTGGCAGGCCTTATTTATGGCGCAGTCTGTGAAAGCCAGGCAAGCGAGCTGGCTGCCAGACGTACTGCCATGGATGCGGCAACCAAGAATGCTGGTGAGATGATCGACCAGTTAAATCTGTATTATAACCGTGCCCGTCAGGCAAGCATCACGCAGGAGATCACGGAGATTGTTGCAGGTGCCGAGGGTGTATAAATAACCCACGGTCTATAACAAAAATTAGAGGAGATTCATAGATGAGCGAGAAACACATTGGCGAAGTTGTGCAGGTCATCGGTCCGGTTCTGGACATCCGCTTTGCGCATGATGAACTGCCGGCACTTCTCAATGCCATTGAAATTGACAACAAAGGCGCAAAGCTGATCGTGGAAGTGGCTCAGCAGATCGGTGATAATACGGTCCGCTGCATCGCTATGAGTTCCACAGACGGTCTGGTACGCGGCACAAAAGCATTAGATACCGGCGGTCCGATTTCCGTTCCGGTAGGTGAAGAGTGTTTGGGCCGTGTATTTAATCTTCTGGGTGAACCGGTAGATAATCTTCCGGCACCGGAAACAAAGGAACACTGGGCAATCCATCGTCCGGCACCTTCTTATGAGGAGCAGACGCCAGCTACAGAAATCCTGGAAACAGGTATTAAAGTCGTAGACCTGATCTGTCCTTATGCAAAAGGCGGTAAGATTGGTCTGTTCGGTGGTGCAGGTGTAGGAAAAACAGTCCTTATTATGGAGCTGATCCATAATGTAGCTACTGCTCACGGCGGACTTTCTGTATTTACCGGAGTTGGAGAGCGTACCCGTGAGGGAAATGACCTTTATAATGAAATGAAAGAAAGCGGAGTTATTGATAAAACTGCCCTGGTTTACGGACAGATGAATGAGCCGCCTGGAGCGCGTATGCGAGTGGGCCTTTCAGGTCTGACTATGGCAGAGTATTTCCGTGATGTAAAAAATCAGGACGTGCTTCTGTTTATTGATAATATTTTCCGTTTTACACAGGCAGGATCCGAGGTTTCCGCCCTGCTTGGACGTATGCCGTCAGCGGTAGGTTATCAGCCTACACTTGCTACAGAGATGGGTGCTCTGCAGGAGCGTATCACTTCTACAAGAAAAGGATCTATTACTTCCGTACAGGCTGTTTATGTACCTGCGGACGACCTGACAGACCCGGCTCCGGCAACAACCTTCTCACATCTGGATGCAACCACGGTACTTTCCCGTGATATTGCCAGCCAGGGTATTTATCCGGCAGTGGATCCTCTGGAATCTACCAGCCGTATCCTGTCTCCTGAGGTAGTAGGAACAGAGCATTATGAGATTGCACGCCGTGTACAGCAGGTGCTGCAGCGATATAAAGAACTGCAGGATATTATTGCTATCATGGGTATGGATGAGCTTTCTGAAGACGATAAGCTTTCTGTAAATCGTGCCCGTAAGATCCAGAGATTCCTGTCTCAGAGTTTTTCTGTAGCAGAACAGTTTACCGGCATGCCGGGACAGTATGTTCCTCTTAAGGAAACTCTCCGTGGCTTCCGTATGATCCTGGACGGAGACTGTGATGAGGTTCCGGAGAGCTGTTTCCTTTTCTCCGGTACCATTGACGAAGTATTTGAAAAAGCGAAGAAGCAGTAAAGGAGGCTTTTTATGAGCACCTTTCCATTACAGATCGGAACCCCGGATGGTCTTCTCTTTGAAGGGGAAGTGGTTCGGGTAGTATGCAGAAGTATTACAGGTGACCTGGCAATTCTTGCCGGTCACTGTAATTTCTGTACAGCTCTTGGCATGGGCGAGGCTCATGTGATCCTGGAAGATGGCACCAGACGGGATGCAGCCTGCATTGGAGGAATGCTTTCGGTTATGGATGGCAAATGTAATCTTCTGGCAACTACCTGGGAGTGGAAGGAAGATATTGACGAGGACAGAGCTGAAAAAGCTAAGAAAAAAGCTGAAGAAAAACTGAGCCGTACCGGTCTCAGCGAGCAGGATTATAAGATTGCAAAAGCCAAGCTTCACAGAGCAATGGTGCGCCTGAGTGTAAAACAGTAGCATTGAGGCGGGAGATTTTTTTTGGAAAAACGTAAAAACCTGGAAAAAACTGTTGACAGAAGGAATTGCGTATAGTACAATTACTCAATGTGACGTAGTGCGATGACTCCTGAGCCAAAGCCCCGGCAAAGGTGTTTTTTATCAGCGGTTTCGGACATTTCCGCGATTATCTATTTGCACTGATCACCAGGAATTATTCATTATCGCGGAACTCCGCGGTTGTACAAATTATTTAATCGTTGATAAATAACAGGAGGTAAAACCATGCAGACTTATATGGCTAATCCAGATAAAATCGAGAGAAAATGGTATGTAGTTGACGCAGAAGGCTGTACACTGGGCCGTCTGGCATCTGGTGTTGCAAGTGTATTAAGAGGAAAGAACAAACCTCAGTTTACACCGCATGTAGACACAGGCGACTACGTGATCATCGTAAACGCTGACAAGATCAAAGTTACAGGAAAGAAAATGGATCAGAAGATCTATTATCACCACTCCGACTATGTGGGCGGAATGAAAGAGACCACATTAAAAGAAATGATGGCTAAGAAACCGGAAAAGGTTGTTGAGCTGGCAGTTAAAGGCATGCTTCCGAAGGGACCTCTGGGAAGAACCATGTACAAGAAACTTTTTGTTTATGCCGGACCGGAGCACAAGCATGAGGCTCAGAAACCGGAAGTCTTAACATTTTAATGAGGAGGTAGGAAACATTGGCTAGCGCAAAATTCTACGGAACAGGAAGAAGAAAGAAATCAATCGCAAGAGTTTACCTTACACCTGGTACAGGCAAAATCACAATCAATAAAAGAGATATCGACGAGTACTTCGGTCTTGAAACACTGAAAGTAATCGTTCGTCAGCCGCTTACTGCTACAGAGACAGAGGGCAAATTTGATGTTCTCGTTAACGTAAAAGGCGGCGGATATACAGGACAGGCTGGTGCTATCAGACACGGCGTTGCAAGAGCACTCCTTCAGGCAGACGCTGAGTACAGACCAGTTCTGAAAGCTGCTGGATTCCTTACACGTGATCCACGTATGAAAGAGCGTAAGAAATACGGTCTCAAAGCAGCTCGTAGAGCACCTCAGTTCTCTAAACGATAATTTTAAGATTATCAGAGAAGACAAAACCCCGGAAACATTCATTTCCGGGGTTTCTTATATCTATAAGTTATCTTTCGTTTATCATTCTATAGTTTCCCGGTATTCTCTGGGAGTCATTCCGGTATATTGTTTAAAAACCTTACTGAAATATCGGGGATTATCATATCCTGTCATGTCACAGATCTCAACAATTTTTTTGTCGGAGCTTCGAAGGAGCTCCTTTACTTTTTCCATTCGTATTTCTGTGAGATATTCTATAAAATTGCGGCCGGTTTTTTCTTTAAAGAGGCGGCTCAGGTAATTGGGATGGAGATAAAACTGCTCTGCCAGAGAGTTCAGGCTGATATTTTCTGCGTAGTGCTGGCAGATAAAAAGCTGGATTTCCCGGATGACATCCTTACTCAGTGTCTGTTCATCAGATCGGTTGAGGAGTGAAATAAGCCATTCTATATAGGAAGTCATAGAAGCTGTACTGCTTTTATGATTTCGTGCCAGAAGAATCTGGCTGAGGGTGGAATTAAGGCGTGCATGCAGTTCTTCCTCGTTCAGACGGAGATCTTTCAGATAGCTGTTCAGTTCGATCAGGAAACTGATACAGGCGGTCTGGTACTGTGTAAGAGAGGGGGTCTGCTCCAGAATTGAACACAAAGTTTCCTCTAATAAGGGAATGGCATTTATACGTGTCTCCGGATTCGTAAGTCTGCGGAAAATTTCAGGGAGGATATCCTGAAGAGACTGAGAACCGGCTGAAAAAAGCTGCTCAATATTCTGGTAGAGGATGATAGAATCTCTGGTACCTGCACGGTGATAATGACGTGCTCTGCGTGCTTCCTCCCAGCCCTCGTGGATCTTTTCAAGCCCGAATTTCCGGCTGCTGGCACCGCAAAACCATTCTTCAAGACCAGAGCAAAGCTGTTCCAGAAGAGAGGTAAGGGAATCAAAGGAAGAATCCGAGTCCCAGGGAAGCAGAACAAAAAGTGAAAATATCTCATCATCCAGAAATATGGCAGAGGGAATCAGAGATGTAAGCTGGTTTCTCATCTGCTGTTTTTTTAAATCAATATCCTGTTGGCACAATTCCTTGTTTTTTAATATCATAGAAAATCCATACCATTGTTTCAGATTCGGAAGATCATATCTGTCAGAGTCTATCTGAGAATAACCTTTGGCTGAGGATAATAGCAGGGCTTCCAGGCGATTGGTGTGAATCTGTGATTCTTTTTGACGGATGGCAAACTCTCCGCGGAGACGTTCCAGAAGCACTTCAATGTCTTTCAGGACAACAGGTTTGGTCAGATAGTCGATGGCACCATTACGGATGGCCTCCTGGGCATAGGAAAAATCAGAGTATCCGCTCAGGATTACAGCTTTAACTGCAGGATATTCTTTTCTGAGAATCTTAAGAAGCTCCAGTCCTGTCATTCCCGGCATACGGATATCCATAAACACAACATCAATATGTGTTTTTTTGAGCAGAGACAGAGCTTCCTCTCCATCGGATGCAGTTCCGGCCACCTGAAAACCATAGTTGTTCCATTTTACAAAACGGGTCAGTCCCCGGCATACAATTTCTTCATCATCTACGATTAATACCTGATAGGTCATAAGCTGTCTGTACCTCCTGTGATGTCTGTCATATTTTCAGAATGATTTCTAAGGGGAAGCAAAATTTCTATCCGGGTGCCTTTTCCAGGAGTACTGGAGATTTGCAGTCCATAGGATTCCCCGTAAAAAAGCCGGATCCGCTGGTTGACGTTTACCAGTCCGATACTTTCGTCCGGAGCTTCATCTCTGTTCAGAGAAAGCTGAAGAGAGTGAAGTTCGTTTTTTTCCATTCCCCGTCCGTTATCCTCCACGAGAATATGAAGGACATTATCGCAGGCTGAAGAATGGATTCTGATAAAATATCCGCTGCTGGCATCTCCAAAAGCATGGACGACGGCATTTTCCATGATTGGCTGAAGAATAAACTGCGGAATGTAAACAGACTGATCGTCTACCTCTGTTTCCAGGAACAGCTGTATTTTTTCGCTGTGGCGGAAATTAATCACATCCAGATAAATAGAAGCATGTTCGATTCCTTCCCTGAGTGTGATGGTATTGCCTCCTGTTTTCATTCCCAGACGGCAGAGGCGGCTGAATTTTTCAATCATTTCTGTAACCGGACTTTCCCCGTCTGCTTCATACATGGCCTCCCAGCGGATGATATCCAGAGTATTATAAAGAAAATGTGGATTGATCTGCATAAGCATAGCGTCTAACTGGGCATTTTTCCAGCTGAGCTGCAGCTTCTGACGGTGAATTTCTGAGAGATATACCTGGTCGATCAGCTGGTTGGTGTTTTCAGCCATTTCGTTGAAACGATCTCCCAGTGCAGTGATCTCGTCATGTCCGCTGTTCTCATATCGGGCTGTCCATTTACCGCTTCCTGTTTTTTTCATGACTCGGTTCAGTTTTTTCAGTGGATCTGAAATGCTGAAGGTAACATAATAGGAAAGTATAAAGCAGGCAATCACTGTGCCGATCAATACCAGGACACAGAGATTCCGGATATGGTAGGAGTGTGCCAATAGTGTATCCAGGCTGGCAATGTAGCAGGCAAACATTTCTGTGTCAGGAATCTGTTCGTAAGCCAGAAGAATGTTCTGGCGGTCCAGCTGAATCTGTTCTATACTTTTTCTTTTTTGTAGCATTTCTTCAAAAAGTTCCGGAATACGTGGAAAAGAAGGAGATTTGATGCTGGGATCAAACCAGGTAAGTACTCCGCTTTTTCCGATCAGGAAAATATTTCCCTGGTCGTTGTTTCCGGAAGGAGTTTCGATATCGGAAAAGGTACTGCGGTCAATGTTAAAAAGCAGTATACCCAGAAAATCTCTGGTATTTGGTTCATATACAGCAATTTCCATGGTGATGATATTTGCAAAACCATAGACAACCTGTTCATTTTTGTAAAAAATCCCTGTCTGTTCTTTGTCGTCCATCCAGACAGGATATCCCCGCTTATCCTGTGGAACAAGATAGAAATCGGACTTGTAAAAGGCATCCAGATCCCGGATAGTGCCGCCTCTTTGAAAGCCGTTATCCTCTACCATATGGTACTGACGGGAGGGAGTGACAAACTGGATGTTTACAATATGTTTTTTGTTCTGGCGCAAAGAATAGAGCCTGTTTTCGATCAGAAAGGTGTTTGTCTGAAACAGCTGCTCCTGACCGGGACTTCTGTTTTCCGGCAGAGAAGAATTTTCGGAGATAGCTCTGATGATCCGGCTGTCATTATAAAAATTAAGCGCCATATTTTCATATTCTTCCATGGTATCCTGTATTTTCAGCCGGGTGTTCTGAACCAGCATAGAGGTATAGCGGGTAAGGTTCAGATTGATCTCTCTGGAATACTGAAAAAAGGAAAAAAAGGTAAGAAACAGCGCTGAGATAAGCAGGAGTGCAAGAAAGGAAACATTCAGGCGTTTAAAGATACCCACCTTTCGGAGCTGTCTTGTTACCAGAGAATTCCATTTTTGTTTTGCTGTGCGGATCATATGGATGAATTTCATTTGGGACCTCCGTAACATGTATGTAAACATAATGCATGAATTATTTTTTATT
>NZ_CABVDF010000072.1:0-11949 GCF_902497045.1 uncultured Blautia sp.
TCTGTGAGAAGCATTAAAAAGCATAATAAATAAAGGAGAAAATCCATATTTACTTGTGCAAAGAGTATTGAAAAACTTGTAAAAATGCTATAAACTATAACCGAATATGTGTAAAACAGATGAGATTTTCTGTACTGACATCAGGAAATCTGGAAGATGGAGGAATAAAATCATGGCAGAAAAAAAGATCAAAACCATTGGTGTATTGACCAGCGGCGGTGATGCGCCGGGAATGAATGCTGCGATTCGTGCTGTAGTCAGAAGAGGCTTGAGCAGCGGATTGAATGTAAAAGGTATTTATAAAGGTTATAACGGGCTTTTAAACGAGGAAATCATAGATATGTCTGCCAAAGATGTATCAGATACCATTGAGCGCGGAGGTACCATCCTGTATACTGCACGCTGTGCAGAGTTCCGTACTCCGGAAGGACAGGAGCGCGGTGCAAAGATCTGCAGAAAGCACGGGATCGACGGCCTTGTTGTAATCGGTGGAGACGGTTCCTTTGCAGGTGCTCAGAAGCTTGCAAACCTGGGAATCAATACCATCGGCGTTCCGGGAACCATTGACCTGGACATTGCCTGTACTGAGTATACCATTGGCTTTGATACAGCCGTGAATACAGCTATGGAAGCAATCGATAAAGTCCGGGATACTTCAACTTCCCATGAGAGATGCAGTATTATTGAGGTTATGGGACGTAATGCAGGATATCTTGCCATGTGGTGCGGTATTGCCAACGGTGCAGAAGATGTTCTGATTCCGGAGAAGTATGATTATGATGAGCAGAAGCTGATCAATAATATCATTGCCAGCCGTAAGGCGGGAAAGAAGCATCATATCATTGTAAATGCAGAGGGTATCGGCCATTCAGAGGCCATGGCAAAGCGTATTGAAGCGGCTACAGGAATTGAAACACGTGCCACTATTCTTGGCCACATGCAGCGCGGCGGAAGTCCTACATGTAAAGACCGTGTTTATGCTTCCATGATGGGAGCACTTGCCGTGGATCTTCTGGTACAGGGCAAAACCTGTCGTGTAGTAGGATATCGTCATGGAGAGTTTATTGATTTTGATATCAATGAGGCTCTTGCAATGAAGAAAGATGTTTCTCCGTATATGTGGGAAGTATGCAATTCTCTTTCTCATAATTATAAAAAACAGTAAGTCAGATACAACGGAGGTCACCATCAGGCGGCCTCTCTTGTGTATAAAGGAGTTTTATCAATGATCACCAGTTTGCAGAACAGTCAGGTAAAAAATATCATAAAACTGAATCAGAAGGCAAAAGCACGAAAAGACCAGGGCCTTTTTATCGCGGAAGGAAGGAAGATGTTTCTGGAGGCGCCTCTTTCCTGGATCGATAAGGTTTATGTATCGGAATCCATGGAAAAGGACGATGAAGTAATGGAAAAGGCTTCCCGTACATCCTGGGAGGCAGTTGCCGATTCTGTTTTTCGTCAGATGAGTGATACACAAACGCCTCAGGGAGTAATGACAGTCCTGCGCAGACCGGCTTATCAGCCGGAAGATATTCTGAAAAAGGAACAGCCGCTTCTTGTTGTTCTGGAAGATCTCCAGGATCCGGGAAATGCGGGAACGATCTTCCGGACAGCAGAGGGCGCCGGTGTGGACGGGATCTTTCTTACAAAAACCTGCGTGGATATTACCAATCCCAAGGTGATCCGTGCGACTATGGGATCTATTTACAGAATGCCTTTTGTATATGTAGAAGATGTGGTATCATTAAAAGAAAAACTTCAGGGCAGAGAGATCCGCTTTTTTGCCGCACATCTCCGGGGAGAAAATGCCTACCATGAAGAATCCTATCAGAAGGGAACGGCATTTCTGATTGGAAATGAAGGAAAAGGTTTGACCGATCAGGCGGCAGAAGCTGCAGATCGTCTCATCCGGATCCCCATGCGCGGACAGGTGGAATCTCTGAATGCAGCCATGGCAGCCGGGATACTGATGTATGAGGCTGCAAGACAGAGAAGAGGATGATATCCGTCTGATCATGGTACCTGAAAGGCTTTTGCGGAAAGGAGGAACTTTATGGACTTTGTTATGGGGCCTTTTATATGGCTGGGACTTGTGGCGGTTTTTCTGGTCATTGAAGCGCTTACGGTAGGGTTGACTACCATCTGGTTTGCGGGAGGTGCGCTTGTGGCGGCTCTTGCCGCATGGGCAGGAGCCGGACAGGTGGTACAGTGGATTCTGTTTATAACTGTGTCTTTGGTGCTTCTGATCTTTACCAGACCGGTTGCTGTCCGGTATATGAACCGAGGTGTGGAAAAGACCAATGTGGAACGTCTGATCGGACAAAAAGCAATTGTCATTCAGAAAGTAGATAATCTGGCACAGACCGGACAGGTCAGAGTCGGAGATGTAGAGTGGATGGCAAGAACAAAGTCGGACGATGTTCAGATTCCGGAGAAAGCAGTTGCAGTGATCAAAGAAGTACAGGGTGTGAAACTAATTGTAGAAGAAGTTAAGGAGGGTTAAACATGGGATTTTTGATTTTTATTATTATCATAGGAATTCTTGCGCTGCTGATTGCAGCTTCCTGTATCAAAATTGTGCCTCAGGCATATGCAATTGTTCTGGAACGGCTGGGCGCTTATAAAACAACCTGGAATACAGGAATCCATTTTAAGATGCCGTTTATTGAGCGTGTTGCCCGTAAAGTAAACCTGAAGGAGCAGGTGGTGGATTTCCCGCCGCAGCCGGTTATCACCAAGGATAATGTTACTATGCAGATCGATACGGTTGTATTTTTCCAGATCACCGATCCGAAGCTTTTTGCTTACGGAGTGGAAAATCCTATTATGGCAATTGAGAATCTTTCTGCTACAACGCTTAGAAATATCATCGGTGACATGGAACTTGACGAAACGCTTACTTCCCGAGAGGTGATCAACACAAGAATGAGAGCGTCTCTGGACGTTGCTACAGATCCATGGGGCATCAAGGTAAACCGTGTAGAACTTAAAAATATCATTCCTCCGGCAGCAATCCAGGATGCTATGGAGAAACAGATGAAGGCAGAACGTGAACGCCGTGAAGCAATTCTTATTGCAGAAGGTGAGAAGAGATCCACAATTCTTGTTGCAGAAGGTAAGAAACAGTCGGCTATTTTGGATGCAGAGGCAGAAAAACAGGCGGCGATCCTTCGTGCAGAAGCTCAGAAAGAACGTATGATCAAGGAAGCAGAAGGCCAGGCAGAGGCAGTGCTTAAAGTGCAGAATGCCAATGCGGAAGGTATTCGTATGATCAGAGAGGCCGGTGCAGATCAGGCAGTTCTTACTTTGAAGAGTCTGGAAGCATTTGCAAAGGCTGCTGACGGAAGAGCGACCAAGATCATTATTCCTTCAGAACTGCAGGGAATAGCAGGTCTTGCAGCATCTCTGAAAGAATTTGTGACAGATGATAAAAAAGAGATATTAGAAAAGACAACTTCGGATCAGAAGTAAAAAGAATTGCGGATCACAGTTGTTTCAGGTATGAGGAGAGGATTATTATGAACTTAAAAGGAAGAAATTTTTTAACACTGAAGGACTTTACACCGGATGAGATCACATATCTTATCGATCTTGCAGCAGATCTTAAGGCAAAGAAAAAAGCAGGAGAGCTTCACGAATATTATAAGGGAAAAAATATTGCTTTGATCTTTGAAAAAACAAGTACCAGAACCCGGTGCGCTTTTGAGGTTGCAGCTCATGATCTTGGAATGGGAAGCACCTATCTGGATCCTTCAGGATCTCAGATCGGCAAAAAAGAAAGTATTGCCGATACAGCCAGAGTTCTTGGAAGAATGTATGACGGAATCGAATACAGAGGATTTGGGCAGGAGATCGTGGAAGATCTTGCAAAATATGCAGGAGTTCCTGTATGGAACGGTCTTACCAATGAATATCATCCTACCCAGATGCTTGCAGATATGCTGACCATTCGTGAGCATTTCGGACATCTGGCAGGTATTCGTCTGGTATATATGGGTGACGCCCGCTATAATATGGGAAATTCTCTTATGATTGCCTGCGCGAAACTGGGTATGCATTTTGTGGCATGTACTACGGAGAAATATTTCCCTGATAAGGAACTGGTGGAGCTTTGCAAAGGCTATGCGGCACAGTCCGGCGGAAGCATTACTCTTACTGAGGATGTGGAAAAAGGAACAAAAGGCGCTGATGTGATCTATACAGATGTATGGGTATCCATGGGAGAGCCGGATGAAGTGTGGGAAGAGCGTATCCGTGAACTGACTCCGTATAAGGTAACGAAAGAGATTATGGAGAATGCAGGAGAAAAAGCTATTTTCCTTCACTGTCTGCCAGCATTTCATGATCTGAAAACAAAGATCGGCAAGGAAATGGGAGAAAGATTTCATCTGACAGACATGGAAGTGACAGACGAGGTTTTTGAGTCTGCTCAGTCTCATGTATTTGATGAAGCAGAAAACCGTATGCACACCATCAAAGCTGTGATGGTGGCTACTCTGGGAGAGCCGGAGAACAGATAATGTACGATCAGGAAACAATCTTAAAAAAGATCAGAACAAAATGGGCGGGCAAAACCGTCCATTTTGCAAAAGAAACAGATTCTACAAATGAATGGATCAAAAGACTGTCACAGGATGGAGCTCCTCACGGTACTCTGGCTGTGGCAGAATTTCAGTCAGCAGGAAAAGGCCGTCTGGGAAGAAGCTGGCAGGCACAGACAGGAAGCTCTGTGATGATGTCACTGCTTTTAAGACCGGATTTTGAACCACAGTATGCTTCTATGCTGACCCTTGTTATGGGCATAAGTGTGGCGCAGGCGATAGAAAAACTGGGAGTCAGTGTTTCTATTAAATGGCCAAATGATGTGGTGGTTTCCCGCAAAAAGATCTGCGGGGTCCTGACAGAAATGCGTCTGGACGGAATGAAGATACGAGATGTGATCATCGGTACCGGTATTAATGTAGATCAGGAATACATAGAGCAGGACCTTCAGGATAAAGCTACTTCTCTTTATCTGGAAACGGGAAAACATTATGAACGCACTGATCTGATCAGCCTTGTGATGGAAGCGTTTGAAGAAAATTATGAAAAATTTATACAAACCTGCGATCTTTCTGCAATGCTTAATGAATATAACCGGCTTCTGGCAAACAGAGATCAGGAAGTGCGGATATTGGATAAAAAGGAGCCATGGGAGGGAACAGCTCTGGGAATCAATGCTCAGGGGGAACTTCTGGTAAAGGATGGAGAAGGAAAGATACAAACAGTGAGAGCAGGAGAGGTTTCAGTAAGAGGTCTGTATTCTTACGTGTAGATCCTGCCCCGTAAGCTGTCGGCAGGATAGATGTCTTTGACAGGGACAACAGAAATGTGTGTTGCAAAGTAAGAACGCCCGGGCGTTCTGGAAAGATGAAGGAGGTACTTATGTATCAGGATAAGATTGTGCTCTGCGGCGCAAGCGCTTATGAGCAGAAATATTATTTTAACCAGGATTTTAATTCTCTTCCCGAGGCAGTAAAACAGGAACTTCAGATCATGTGTGTTCTTTATACAGAAGAGATTGGCGGAATCCTTACATTGGAATTTGATGATGATGGAAATCTTCAGTTTAAAACAGAAGCTCTGGATGCAGACGCTATGTATGATGAAATTGGAAGTGTTCTGAAGATCAAAAAACTTCAGGAAGAGAAAAGGGAGCTTCTGGAATCTCTGGAAATGTATTATCGAGTTTTCTTTCTGGGAGAAACGCCGGAAGAAAATAGTTTAAAAGAGGAATCCACAGACAGCGGAAAGCTTTTGGGGGATTCTGTGGATAACGGAGTCTGATCTATGGAAATGCGGTGGAAAATCGGCAGTGTAGAAATAGACAATCCATTTGTGCTGGCTCCCATGGCAGGAGTTACAGATCTGCCTTTCCGTAAACTTTGCAAGGAGCAGGGGGCAGGTCTGATCTGTACAGAAATGGTCAGTGCAAAAGCAATTTCTTTCCATAACAAAAATACAGAAGCGCTGATGGAAATCGATTCTTCCGAGCATCCGGTGTCTCTTCAGCTGTTTGGCAGTGAACCGGAGCTGATGGCAGAAGTTGCAAAAAGTATTGAGGACAGACCTTTTGAAATTCTGGATATCAATATGGGATGTCCGGTTCCCAAGGTAGTCAATAATGGAGAAGGATCCGCTCTTTTGAAGGATCCGAAGCTTATTGGTAAAATTATAAAGGCAGTATCAGCTGCAGTGAAAAAGCCGGTGACGGCAAAGATGCGTATCGGATTTGAAGGATATCCTGTGGATCCGGTGGAAATTGCAAAGATCATGGAGGATTCCGGTGCGGCAGCGATTGCTGTTCATGGAAGAACCAGGCAGCAATATTATTCTGGTCAGGCAGACTGGGATACCATACGAAAAGTAAAAGAAGCTGTCCGGATACCGGTGATCGGAAACGGGGATGTAGATTCTCCGGAAAAAGCAGAAGCGCTTTTAAAAGAAACCGGATGTGATGGGGTAATGATTGGTCGTGCAGTAAGAGGAAATCCTTGGATTTTTCGTGAGTTGAATCATTATTTCCAGACAGGAGAAAAGATGCCCCGACCTTCAGCAGAAGAAATACGGGAAATGATTCTTCGACATGCCCGTATGCAGATTGAAAAGAAAGGTGAGTTTACCGGAATCCGGGAAATGCGTAAGCATGTAGCCTGGTATACGGCAGGTATGCGCCACAGCGCAGCTCTTCGCAGAGAATCGAATTTAATTGCAGATTATCGGGAGCTGGAAGTGCTGCTTGATCATCTGAAAGATTAAAAAACAGCCATCGGTTATTGCCGATGGCTGTTTTTTAATATTTTAGATACCTGATGTAAGGAAGATCCTGCGATTGTATTTTTTCAGGACAACGGCTAAAATACTTCCAAGAACTCCGCAGGAAATAATTTCTCCAATTCCTACAGTTGCCATTAAAAATGGGATAGGGAGAAGAACTCCGTAGGCAAATCGGAGAACAAAAGGAACTACAAGCGTATTTGCCAGAATCGGAGGCAGAACAGCCAGTTTCTGGAAATGATTTCTCATGGCATAAGTTCCAACCGCACCGATCAGAGTTGCGAGGCTTCCGCAGATGATATCCGGAAGAACGGCTCCTCCGAGGATGTTGCCGATCAGACATCCCACGAACAGTCCGGGGATGGCAGCCGGAGTAAAGATCGGAAGAACTGTCAGCATTTCTGCAATACGGATCTGAATTTCTCCGAAGCTGATAGGGGCAAACAGTGCTGTGAGCACCACGTAGATAGCTGCGATCATGGCAGCCTGGGTCAGGTAAGATACATTTTTGTTTTTCATATTCTGTTTTCTCTCCTTTAGTTTTGTTTTACGAGTGGAAGGTCACGAACACTCGATTCATTTAACGCCGGGAATCGGCGAAAGCCCTGTAAGACCTTGTTTTTGCGGGCTTTTAACGTGAGCTAGTATAGCACAGATTTTTGGTGGATGCAAGGAGCTGACAAAAGAAAAACACAGTTATCCTTCTGAACGTTAAACTCCCGGGTTTTGTGCTTGACAATAAAGGCAGATTTGGGTATAATACTAAAATTGTGAATATCCTAGAATAATACTGCCCTTTAGGCGGTAAAATGTATCTGGGAGCAAGGTCCAATAGCACTATAGATATTGAAAGGGAGTAAGGTAATATGGAAGAAAAGAAAAACTTACTAACTTATGCAGGACTTAAAAAATTAGAGGAAGAGCTGCATGATTTAAAGGTAGTAAAAAGAAAAGAAGTAGCAGAAAAGATCAAAGAAGCCAGAGAGCAGGGTGATCTTTCTGAGAATGCTGAATACGATGCAGCGAAGGACGAGCAGAGAGACATCGAGGCACGTATCGAAGAAATCGAAAAAATCCTGAAAAACGCAGAAGTAGTTGTAGAGGATGAAGTAGACCTGGATCGTATTAACGTTGGCTGCAAGGTCAAGGTCTATGATTATGAATTTGAGGAAGAAATGGAACTGAAGATTGTAGGTTCCACAGAAGCAAACAGTCTGGAAGGTAAAATTTCCAATGAATCTCCTGTAGGAAAAGCGCTAATCGGTGCACATACAGGTGATGAAGTTGAAGTAGAGATGCCGACAGGAATCATGAAATACAAAGTGCTCGAAATCCAGAGAAACGTGTAGCGAGGAAGAAAAGAAAGCACGAACGAAGTGAGTATTTTCTTTCACCCGAGCGTACATCGACGAAATAAGAAGTCCGTAAGGACGCCGCCTGCGAAGCAGGGAAATTTCGGAGATGAGAGGAAGGAAAGAAAGCAGCTAATGAAGTAAATATTTTCTTTCCCCCGAGCGTACATCGATGAAATAAGAAGTCCGTAAGGACGCTGCCTGCGAAGCAGGGGAATTTCGGAGATGAGAGGAAGGAAAGAAAGCACGAACGAAGTAAATACAGAATATTTATAAAAACAAGGAGGTACGGAAGTGGCAGAACAGAAGAAGCAGCAGGAGCAGGATCTGAACCAGTTGCTGAAGGTCCGCCGGGAAAAGCTGGCAGATCTGCAGGCAAACGGAAAAGACCCGTTCAAAATCGTAAAATATGATGTGACACATCATAGCCAGGAAATTAAAGATCATTTTGAAGAGCTTGAAAATCAGACAGTTACAATAGCGGGCCGAATGATGTCCAAACGTGTAATGGGTAAAGCTTCTTTTTGTCATGTACAGGACCTGGAAGGCAGTATCCAGTCTTATGTGGCAAGAGACAGTCTGGGAGAGGAAGCTTATAAGGATTTCAAAAAACTTGACGTAGGTGATGTGATCGGCATCAGAGGAGAAGTTTTCCGTACAAAAACAGGAGAAATCTCTATTCACGCTTCAGAAGTGACTCTGCTGTCCAAGAGCCTTCAGATTCTTCCGGAAAAATTCCATGGTCTGACAAACACAGATCTCCGCTATCGTCAGAGATATGTAGACCTTATTATGAATCCGGAAGTAAAGGATACATTTATCAAACGTTCTAAAATCCTCAGTGCGATTCGTACCTATCTGGCAGGGGAAGGCTTTATGGAGGTAGAAACTCCTATGCTGGTTTCCAATGCAGGCGGCGCTGCAGCAAGACCGTTTGAAACACATTTCAACGCTCTTGATGAGGATCTGAAGCTTCGTATTTCTCTGGAACTTTATCTGAAGCGTCTGATCGTAGGCGGACTTGAAAAAGTATATGAAATTGGTCGTGTATTCCGTAATGAGGGTCTTGATACCCGTCATAATCCGGAGTTTACACTGATGGAACTTTACCAGGCATACACAGATTATCACGGCATGATGGATCTGACAGAAAATCTTTATCGTTATGTAGCTCAGACTGTTCTTGGAACAACAAAGATCGTATACAACGGTATTGAGATGGATCTGGGCAAGCCTTTTGAACGGATTACTATGCTTGATGCAGTTAAGAAATATTCCGGTGTGGATTTCAATGAGATCCATACTCTGGAAGAGGCCAGAGCAGCTGCAGATGAGCATCATGTTGCATATGAGGAGCGCCATAAAAAAGGTGACATCCTGAATCTTTTCTTTGAGGAATTTGTTGAGGATCATCTGATTCAGCCTACATTTGTTATGGATCATCCGGTTGAGATTTCTCCTCTTACCAAGAAGAAACCGGACAACCCGGATTATGTAGAGCGTTTTGAGTTCTTTATGAACGGCTGGGAAATGGCAAACGCTTATTCCGAGCTCAACGACCCGATCGACCAGCGCGAGCGCTTCAAGGCACAGGAAGAGCTTCTTGCACAGGGAGATGAGGAAGCAAATACAACAGACGAAGACTTTATGCATGCACTTGAGCTTGGTATGCCGCCTACAGGTGGTATCGGCTTTGGTATCGACCGTATGTGTATGCTTCTGACTGATAGCCAGGCGATCAGAGACGTTCTTCTGTTTCCGACAATGAAGACTCTTGGTGGTGCAGAGAACAAAAAAGCATCTAAGCCTGAAACAAAAACCGAAGAAAAACCAGCGGAAAAAATTGATTTTTCCAAGGTGAAGGTGGAGCCTCTGTTTGAGGAATTTGTTGATTTTGAAACTTTCAGCAAGTCTGATTTCAGAGCAGTGAAGGTAAAAGAATGCGAAGCAGTTCCGAAGTCTAAGAAACTTCTGAAGTTCGTATTAGATGACGGAAGCGGAGAAGATCGTGTAATCTTAAGCGGAATTCATGAGTATTATGAGCCGGAAGAACTGGTTGGAAAAACCTGTATCGCGATCACAAACTTACCGCCAAGACCAATGATGGGAATTGATTCCTGTGGTATGCTGATCTCTGCAGTACATGAGGAAGATGGTCATGAAGGACTTAATCTGCTGATGGTAGACGACAGAATTCCGGCAGGAGCAAAGCTGTATTAAAATTAAATATAAAAATCGAAACAAGAGCACTTCTTAGAGTTGATCTAAGAGGTGCTTTTTATATTCAGAAATCGGCATTTATGAGAAGACAGGTTCTTTTTATTTATAGAAAAGAAGGAGGACAGGAAATTGAGCAGAGCAAAATCCCAAATATGAATCCATGTCACTGGAAGAACTGAAAGCCAACATGTAAAAATAACTGGAACATGCGATTCATAACAAAAATATTCTTGAATAGAGGAAGAAACTGGTGGAGCGAGGGACAAAGCTGATCAGGGAATTTCTGTTAGGACGATGCGTGATGTAAGAAACCGGATGAAGAATGAGCTAGAGTATCGAATAAATGAGAGCAAATGCGGGTTTTTATAGATACCTTATCTGTTGTCTGCCAGTGTATGAATACTTTTAAGTATCAGGAATAAGTAAAAGTAGATTGACAGAAAATATAGAAAAGCGTATTATAATAATAAAAAGGTGGGATTTCCCACCAAAATGCTTAAATAGGGAGGTGTTGATAATGGAAGCAATGAAGGATTATGTTGCCCATCTGGATAACAAAAAAAGGATTACCCTCAGAGGAGCTGCTTATCAGTATTACAACGTAAAAGAATACGGAAATGGCTGCATTATTCTGGAACCTCGGGAACTGGCAGTGCCAGAGAGCATTTCAGCCAGAACTCTGGCAGATATGGATCGTGCAGTAAGTAACTTTAAGAGAGGTGATGTTTCTCCAGCTATCGACCTGTCAGATTTTTAAAAGGAATAAGATATGAACTTTAATATACGAATGGGAATTCCTGAAATGCAGGAACTTTGGCTAAATCTGCAGGAGAAATATCATTCTGGAAATATAAAAAAGAAGGAAGAACAGTTGTATAAAAAATGGGGAAAGGCTTTAAAGCTGTTGTCGGCTGATCCGGGTTATCCGAGTCTTCAAACCCATGAAATAGAGCCATTATCCAGACGTTATGGAATGAAAGTGTGGCAATCTTATCTGGAAAATAAAACCAGTGGCGCAATGAGAATGTACTGGGTTTATGGACCAGACCAGAAAGATATTACAATTATCGGACTGGAACCACATCCGGAAGATAAGAAAAATGGCGCATACGACCGAATTTCACTGTCGGATTTGTAGAACAAAACTGAATATGGAACAAAAATACAAGCAGTTAGTCTATGAAAAATAGGTTAGCTGCTTTTTTCATGCAGAAAAGGAGGTGCGGTGTATGGGATATGCACGTAAAGATGTAGAGAAAACAAAGAAAATAGCAAAGAAATTCGTCCGTTATCAGGAAGGGGCAGAGCTTTACAGCATTGGGCTGACGAAATTCCAGGAGCTGGCGAAAGAAGCCAAAGCAGTGTATAAGATTGACAAGGTTGCTCTTGTAAACTGTGAGATATTTGAAAAGTATCTGGAGACATTCCGGATTGCGTAGGGAAGAAAAAATTGTGGAAGGACGAAAAACAGGGATTGACTTTTTGTCATACGAAAACTATAATGAAGATGTGGAGGAATAAGAACAGATATGGCGAAGACAGGAAGACCAAAGTCGGAAAA
>NZ_CABVDF010000073.1:0-11947 GCF_902497045.1 uncultured Blautia sp.
CTTTTATGCTGTAGTTTCTTACTGATTTTCTACTACGAATTTTACTACAGTTTTTACTACAAAGCCGCGGAAAACAGGGGTAAACAGAGGATAACAGAGGACAACGGAACATTTGCAGAATATAGAGAAAAAGCCCAGAAACGCTTTGTTTCCGGGCTTTTAAAATGGCTATATTACATTATCCATGAACATATCATAAACCTGCGCAAATTTTCCGTATGCTTCCACTGTCCCTCTCCTTATAAAAAGGCAGATGATCTCTCACCTGCCTTTACTGTCTGCTATATGATACTTCTGCCGTAGTTACTGAACAGGCATATAGTATACGTCTGCAGCTTCTCCGTGCCAGTAATAATCGGTTCCGTCCTCTGCGTAAACATCCTCGTCGTTTACAAAGTTGTAGGTATTACCGTCAAAGTCCACCCAGCTTCCGTTTCCATCCGGCTGGATTACGATCGGATGTCCGTCAGAGTTTCTGTAAATAGTTCTTGTTGAATCTGTATTGCTGAGCTGCTCCTCTGTAAATCCACCTGAGCTGGTAGTTCCGGAGGAAGTGCTTCCCTCAGATTCTGTATTGGTTCCTGCTGAATCTGATGTTCCTGCATCCGTTCCTGACGCAGTGTCTGTTCCGGCGTTTTCTGCTGCCGGTGCATTTGTGCCGGCATTATTGGCTGCAGCATCTGCTCCATCCGTTCCAGTTGTAGTTCCTGCTGCCGGTGCTGTTCCCGGAGCCGCTTCTTTCAAAGTAGAGTTTCCAAGAATCTTAAAGGAATCCACTGCACTTTTCACAGAAGCAAGAGCCGCTTCATTTTTCACAGATGCCTCAATTGTATAATATTCACTGGCATTGGCAAATACCTTATGAACCACATAAAGAGCTCCGTCACTTTTTTCTGTATTTATCATTTTTGTCACATAGCTGTAAACACCGATACCGTTTACATCTTCTGCTTTATAATCCTGGATCTCAAAGTCTGTTCCCTGAACTTTATCGCCGTCTGCCTGCTCCAGAGAAACCGCCATATCCTGAGTGCTTGGGATTACGGTTGCTGCCATAGTCTCCTCTCCCTGGCCATGAAGAATCAGGATATTTCCGTTTTCCGGTGATTCAAAACTAATAGTACCTGACTCATCTGTCTTATTTGCCCAGGTAGCATCCGGGAGATTAATAGAAACAGATTTGTCCGCTGATGTATAAGTGGTGTTCTGTACATTAGGAGCGATGGTCGGTGTCGCAGTCGGTGCCTTGGTCACTTCCGGTGCAGGTGTTACGCTGACAACCTTCTGCTCTTCCGGTTCGTCGCCGCCAAAGCCGCAGCCTGCCATAAAAACAGATGCAGTTACTGTAAGTGCCAGAACAGCAAGTAATTTTTTATTCTTCATGATATCCTCCTTAAATACGAATCATAATTGAAGCCTTTGTACCATATTTTACAATTTTATTACATGCCTGTCAATAAATTTTCCATGCCGCAATGTGAAAATCCTATGAAAAAAATATAAACTCCTGTCATATTTTCGGTTTGAAATTCTGTCGTCTGCCGTCTCCTGACAGCAATTTCTGCCTTCTGTACAGGCTGTTCCCATTAACAGATTCTGTACATAAACAACTCATGAAGCGCCCTTGTGGCAGTGATGTATTCCGCCTGCGTCTTTAGGGAACTCTGGTCTTTTTCGCTAAACACACCATAAACTCTGTCGAATTCCAGTCCCTTTGCAAGGTAAAAGGTAGTAACTGTCAGTCCCTTCTGGAATTTGCCGCTGTTTCTGTTAAGATAGAACAGCCTGTCTGTTTTTTCAGGAGCCAGATCTTCCAAACGATCCATCAGATATATCGAAGCTTTCTCTGCCTCTTTTTCTGTCATCAGGATCACTGCCGCAGTTTCCAGACGATCCTCCGCCTGCAGCCATCCTTCCAGAACAGCATCCAGCGCTTTCTCCTGAGATATAAAATTTTCCTCCCGAACCGGTTCTCCATGACGTTCAAACAGTTCCATATCTGTAATCCCGGCCAGTCGGTTGGCATATTCCGCGATTTCCACCGTATTCCGGTAGCTTCTGTTCATATAGATTTTACGGATATTTCTCCCGAAAATCTTCGGCAGGAATTTCATCACATCCTGCTGTTCCTCCTCCATGGTCTGAGCTTTATCTCCCAGGATCGTCATCCTGCATGGAAAAAGCTTCTGCAAAAGAAGATACTGAATCCAGGAATAATCCTGCATCTCATCTACTACCAGATGACGGATCTCGCTGTGCGTCCGGCACCGGATCAGGTGATGTTTCAAATAAAGAAGCGGGTAGACATCCTCATATTTAAGAGCACGTTTTTCTACAGGACGTTTCGGCAAAGGCCGGTAGCCCTCTCTGTCCAGAAAACGGCTGTACAGAACATAGCAGTCTCTGGTGCTGTACATTTTCATAAATTTATCTGTGAGTTCCTCTCTTTCCTCTTCAGAAAGATCTCTGTCACGTAGTGTTTCCACCTGATCGATAAAATATTCCGCAATGGCTTCCATTCTGGATAAAAGGGGAATGTCGGGAAATCTGTCATAAAACAGCCGGATGATCTCAGATTCCGTCATTACACAGCCTTTGTACTCCACCTCCCGGAAATTCATCAGCTCATCCTCCAGTTCCAGCATAAACCCGTCCAGGCGGGAGGCAAACTCCGGCGACTGTTTTTCCCTGTACTGTTTCCAGGTGGAAGGATTCTGCACCGCTTTCTCAATCTGATCATACTTATCCTCACAGTCTGCAGCGATATCCTGAAGATCTCTGTAAGCAAAAAGATCAAAGCTCATTTCCCGGATATTTTCTTCTCCAAGCTCAGGCAGGATATGGGAAATATAATCGGCAAACACACTGTTTGGCGAAAGGATCAGAATATTAGAAGATTTCAGATTCTTCCTGTCATGATAAAGAAGATATGCGATCCTGTGCAGAGCCACAGATGTCTTTCCGCTTCCGGCAGTTCCCTGAATTGCCATGATCCGGTCTTCGGTATTTCGGATAATCGCATTCTGCTCCTTCTGTATGGTGCGGATGATATTTTTCAGCTGCACCTCTCCACAGCTTCCAAGTTCTGCTTTCAGGATGTCATCATCAATCTTGATATCACTTTCAAATTCATAGATCATTTCTCCCCGGCGAATCTTATACTGCCACTTGGAGCAGATTTCTCCGGCAAGCGTTCCCATCGGTGCTTCATAAGATGCCGGTCCTTTATCGTAATCATAAAACAGCCCGCTGACAGGCGCTCTCCAGTCATTGACCAGAGGACGTCCTCCTGCCTGTTCCGCCAGGTTCCCGATCCCGATATAAAACTGTTCCGGCTCTTCATCTCCTTCGTAAATAAAATCCACTTTTCCAAAAAAGGGAGAATCCATCATATTTCGGAATCTTTTACGCAAAAGGAGCTGCTCCTGGTTTGCATTTACCTGAGCCAGAAGGGCCTGCCTGTTATCAAATTCCTCATATCCGTACTGGTCCATCTCTGTATAATTTTCCCAGTAGTATTCATGCATGTCTTCGATCTCTCTGGTACCTGCTTCAATAGAAGCATTTACCTCCTCCAGTCTTTTTCGGAGGCAGGAGATCACCTGATCCAGATATTCCCGTCCTGTCTTTTCTGCAGGCATAAGATTATGAGACCACAACAGCTGTACCGCTGACAGTTACCATGATCATTCCATTATCAGTTCCCAGAACTTCATAGTCTACATCCACACCGATCACTGCATTAGCGCCCCGGCCTGCTGCCCTTTCTTCCATTTCACGGATAGCCTCTTCCCTGGCATTCTGAAGTTCTTCCTCATAGCCGGCCGATCTTCCGCCAAAAAAGTTTCTGACTCCTGCGGTAAAATCTCTCAGCACATTTACACCGCTGACAACTTCACCAAACACGATTCCTTTATATTCTACAATTCTTTTTCCTTCTATTGCATTAGTTGTAGTTACGATCATGTTAAATCCTCCTTTATTCTGGATTTTTTCGTAGTATCATTTTTATCATACACGTTGCTCCGGATCCGACTGTAATATGCAATCCCCAGAAGAATTCATTTACAGTCTTTTCATGCAGGTATCTTTCATTATATCTAAAAGAACAGCCGATGACAAGAGTTCTGTCACCGGCTGTTCTTTTCAGGAACACATCTGATCTTTTCTTCCATTTTCAAACTGACTATTATACAACTCGGCATAAAATCCGCCTTTTTCCAGAAGCTCCTTGTGATTTCCCTGCTCAATGATATCTCCGTCTTTCATTACAAGGATAAGATCTGCATCCTTAATGGTAGAAAGGCGATGAGCGATCACAAAGCTGGTTCTTCCTTTCATCAGATTATTCATTGCTTTCTGGATCTGCATTTCCGTTCGGGTGTCTACCGAAGAGGTTGCCTCGTCCAGAATCAGGATCTTATTGTCTGCCAGAATGGCTCTGGCAATGGTAAGAAGCTGTTTCTGCCCCTGGGAGATATTACTGTTCTCTTCATCCAGCACCATCTGATAGCCTCCGGGCTGCTGCATAATAAAATTATGGATATGAGCCGCCTTAGCCGCTGCAATAACCTCCTCATCTGTGGCATCCAGTCTTCCATAGCGTATATTCTCCATAATTGTTCCGGAAAACAGCCAGGTATCCTGAAGTACCATGCCAAACATTTCCCGAAGTTCACTTCTGTTAAAGTCTCTGATATCGTGACCATCCACCCGGATCTGTCCGCTGTTTACATCATAGAATCTCATAAGCAGTTTCACCATTGTAGTCTTTCCTGCACCTGTAGGTCCTACAATGGCAATCTTCTGACCGTCCTTAACCTTGGCAGAAAAATCATGGATAATGATCTTCTCCGGATCATATCCAAAAGACACATGATCAAACTGTACCTCACCGGAAAGTTTCTCAACAGAAACAGGATGTTCCGCTTTCTGTACCTCTTCCGGCTCATCCAGAAACTCAAACACTCTCTCGGAAGCTGCTGCAGACGACTGCAGAAGGTTCGTTACCTGGGCGATTTGCTGGATCGGCTGGGTAAAGTTTCGGATATACTGGAAGAAAGACTGGATATCTCCTACCTCAATACTTCCCTTAATGGTAAATACACCTCCCAGAAAAGCTACCATCACATACCCCAGATTGCCTACAAACTGCATGACAGGCATCATCATTCCGGAAAAGAACTGAGATTTCCATGCAGATTCATAAAGTTTTTTGTTATCTTCTTCAAATTCCCTTACTGCATCCTGTTCCTTACTGAACACCTTGACTACATTATGTCCGCCATAATTTTCCTCGATCTGCCCGTTTACTTTTCCAAGATAGCTCTGCTGATCCCGGAAATATTTCTGAGAATGCTTCATCACAAAATTGATGATCAGCATAGAAACCGGAAGAATCAGCAAGGCTGCAGCAGTCATCCAGACATTAATGGAAAGCATCATAAACAGTACACCGACCAGTGTTGTTACAGAAGTGATCAGCTGCGTCATACTCTGATTCAAGCTCATCTGAAGGGTATCTACATCATTTGTTACCCGTGAAAGGATTTCTCCGTTTGTTCTGCTCTCAAAATAGTTCATCGGCAGCCGGTTTATCTTCTTGGAAATATCCTTTCTCAGATTATAAGTCACATCATTCGATATTCCAGTCATGACAAATCCCTGTATAAATGAGAAGCAGGAACTTACCAGATAAAGTGTCATAACACTTAAAAGGATCATCCCTATTTTTTCAAAATCAATGCCGCCTGTGCCGTTCACCTTTGCCACAAGACCCGAAAACAGCTCTGTAGTGGCTTTTCCAAGGATCTTAGGTCCCCAGATATTAAAGATCGTACCTGCTACTGCAAAAAAGAACATCAGAATAAATCGGAATTTATACCGTCCCATATAACGGAGGATTCTTGCCATGGAGCCTTTAAAGTCCTTGGCTTTTTCTCCTCCATGCATTCCTCTTCCATGGCCCATGGGGCCTCCCATATGACCTCTTCTATTTTCACTCATTTGCCAGTTCCTCCTCTGATAACTGTGACATGGCGATCTGACGATATACCTCACAGTTTTTCATCAGTTCACTGTGAGTTCCAAGACCTGCCATTCTTCCCTCATCCAGTACAAGGATCTGATCTGCTCCCAGAATAGTACTGATACGCTGGGCTACAATAATCGTTGTCGCATTTCCAGTATGCTCCTTCAATGCCTGTCTCAGAGCTTTATCTGTCTTAAAATCAAGGGCCGAAAAGCTGTCGTCAAAGATAAATATCTCCGGATCTCTTGCAATGGCTCTGGCAATGGAAAGTCGCTGCTTCTGTCCACCGGACACGTTCGTACCGCCCTGAGATACAGGAGAATCATAACCATGTGGCTTTTCCTCAATAAAATCCTGTGCCTGCGCAACTGCTGCGGCCTGTTTTACCTGATCCCGGGAGATATCTGTCTTTCCATACCGGATATTGGAATCAATAGTTCCAGAAAAAAGTACACCTTTCTGCGGAACATAGCCCAGACGGTCTCTCAGATCCTTTTGTGCCATATCCCGGACATCTGTGCCATCTACCTTTACCTGTCCCTCTGTTGCATCATAAAATCTGGGGATCAGATTGATCAGGGTACTTTTTCCGCTTCCGGTACTTCCTATCACAGCAAGGGTCTGTCCTTTCCTGAGCTTAAAGCTGATATCCGTCAGTACGTTTTCTCCTGCATCCGGATAGGCAAAGGATACATGATCAAATTCTACCGTTCCCGTCTCTTCTGCAGACGGATGAACCGGATTCTGAGGATCTTCCAGAGAATTCTCTGTTTCCAGAATCTCCACAATACGAAGTGCTGCCACATTTGCTCTTGGAAGCATAATAGACATTGCAGTGATCATCAGGAAAGCCATGATGATCTGCATTGCATACTGAATAAATGCCATCATATCTCCCACCTGCATATTACCGGCATCTACTGCGTGAGAACCATTATATACAATCAGGACAGAAATTCCATTCATGATCAGCATCATGGACGGCATCATAAAGGTCATACACCTGTTTACAAACAGATTTGTCTTTGTCAGAATGCGGTTTGCATCCTCAAAACGCTCTTCCTCATGTTTTTCCCGGCTGAACGCACGGATTACAGGAATTCCTGTAAGTATTTCACGGGTAACCAGATTCAGTCTGTCGATCAGCACCTGAAGCTTTGTAAACTTCGGCATGGCAATGGAAAAAAGAAGACCGATCAAAACAAGGATCAGCACCACTCCCACACCAAGGATCCAGGTCATAGAAGAATCGGTATCCAAAACCCGGAGAACACCTCCGATACCAATGATCGGTGCATACAGTACGATACGGAACATCATAGCCATTGTCTGCTGGACCTGCTGCACATCGTTGGTGCTTCTTGTGATCAGAGACGCTGTAGAAAATTTATTATATTCATTGCTGGAAAATCCAATGACCTTCCGGTAAACATCTCCTCTGATATCATGTCCAAGACTGGCAGCAACCTTTGCGGAAAGAAATACAACAGAGATGGACGCTGCCATGATCAAAAGCGCCATGAGGATCATCTTAAAACCTGCTTCCCCAATATATCTCATCTGTATCTCATCAATGTCCTCTCCCATAGCTTCATATTCCATCTGC
This sequence comes from uncultured Blautia sp., assembly GCF_902497045.1. Classification (NCBI taxonomy): domain Bacteria; kingdom Bacillati; phylum Bacillota; class Clostridia; order Lachnospirales; family Lachnospiraceae; genus Blautia; species uncultured Blautia sp. The sequence goes on from NZ_CABVDF010000073.1 coordinate 7,638, forward strand.
ACATAGGAAACTGCCGCCTGTGTAATGATCGAATCCGGCATTTCTGCAAATTTCTCTCCCATAGCTTCCGTCATCTGAGCTCTTGCCTCTTCCGGCATAGCCGCAATAGCCTGAACCGGATCGGTTCCTTCAGGAATGTGCATTTCTGCCAGCATTTTTTCTGATTCCTCACCGCCGGCAGTAAGGCCCATAAGGATTAGCATAGGTTTTCCAAAACTCTCATTCAGTTTCTCTCGAGTTTCTTTGTCCACATCTTTACGGAGGGTACAGATGTCTCCCTCCTCTTTATAGGCATTCTCTGTCTCAGAAGCCTCATCCTCACTCATAAACAGCTTCAAATGATCCATAGAGGATTTCCGCAGTTTCCCGGGTACGCCGTCTTCAATGCCTTTCTGCTGGATTCCCACATTTACGATCCTGGAAGTGTAATCCGGCAGTGACAGATCACAATATGCCTGCAGAAACAGCAAGGCAAAGATCAGCACCACATATCCGATGGATCTTTTCAGATATTTCATTAATTTGATCAATTGTCAGCCTCTCCTTTTTCCATAATTTCCCCTTGGGTATCCTCCGGGATATTATAAATATTTTCTATGATCTGCTCCATAAACCGACGGAACAGACATTTTTCCGTATCAGTAAACCCTTTCTGCACATAGGTTTCATTTTTTTCTACCTGTCTAGCAACAAGTTTCTTCATTTCCTGTCCCTTTTCTGTTAGAAAAACTCTTGTTACTCTCTGGTCTTCCTGATCGTGCTTCCGGCCGATAATACCGGATTTTTCCATACGCTGCACCATGACATTTACTGTCGGCGGCTTCACCTGAAGCTCCTCCGCAATCTCCTTCTGGCTCATATCCTCATGCTGAGATAAAAGCATGATAAACGGAATCTGCCCCGGATGGATTCCCAGCACAGACATCTGATGAAAACATTTTGATGCATAAGCCCGATTCAGCTGTACAAATAAATCCTGGAATCCAGTTTCCTCTGGTTCTTTTACCGTTTTCATTTTCTACCTCCCATCTTTAATTAGTCGGCTAATTTTATATGATACTCATTTGCACAAAAAATGCAAGTGGTTTTTGTGCACTTTACACTTTTTTCATCTTTTAAACACATTATTTTCACAAATTAATCATTAGTCATGTAATTATATTTCGCCTGCATCCGGCCGTATCCCCGCGTATAGTTTTTAATTTAGCAGGAAGCCTGGTGCAGGATGCACTGCATTCCTGCTAACAGCCGTAAAAAGCCGGAGAAACCAGCCCTGTACACAGGGTGTTTCTCCGGCTTTTTCTTATATAAACTGGTTTGTCGCCTCATCATATTCATAATCGATCGACTTCAGCTTTTCTACCAGTTCATTTTTCTTAAGACCTCTGCAGGTACAGAGCGCTTCCAGGGAATCATAATAATCCCGAAGCTGCGTGTTCACATAACTCAGTAAAATTACCGGGTCCTTGGGTATCATCTGTTTCCGTCCTTTACATTGATAATAAACTGGCCGTCCCTTACATCCAATTCCAGCGTATCTCCTGCATGAACATCACCGGAAAGAATCTTTTTCGCAGCAAGTGTTTCCACATAATTCTGCAGATAACGCTTCAGAGGACGGGCTCCATACACAGGATCATAGCCGTTTTCCACAACCTGCGCTTTTGCCGCCTCTGTCAGAGTCAGGGAAAGCTCCTGATCAGACAGACGCCTGTCAAGCTCTGCCACCATCAGGTCTACTATGTTACCAATATTATTTTTTGTCAAGGGTTTGAACAAAATTATTTCATCCAGACGATTCAGGAACTCCGGTCGGAAATGACCTCTCAAATCATTCATGACCATATCCTGAGCTTCCTGTTTTATATCTCCCTTTTCATCAATGCCGTCCAGAAGATAGGGTGAACCTATATTGGATGTCATGATCAGAATGGTGTTCTTGAAATCCACAGTCCTTCCCTGAGAATCCGTGATACGTCCGTCATCCAACACCTGAAGAAGTACATTAAACACGTCCGGATGAGCCTTTTCAATCTCATCAAACAGCACAACGCTGTACGGCTTTCTTCTGACAGCCTCTGTCAGCTGACCGCCTTCCTCATAGCCCACATATCCCGGAGGCGCTCCGATCAGACGGGATACAGAATATTTCTCCATATATTCACTCATGTCAATGCGGACCATATTCTGTTCATCATCAAAAAGCGTTGCTGCCAGTGTTTTTGCCAGCTCCGTTTTACCTACGCCGGTAGGTCCCAGGAACAGAAAAGAACCAATAGGCTTGGTTGGATCCTTGATTCCGGCCTTTGACCGCAGAATGGCGTCTGTCACAAGGCGCACACCCTCATCCTGGCCAATCACCCGTTTATGAAGCTCATCTTCAAGACTCAGAAGTTTTGTCCTCTCGCCCTCAGTCAGACGGGTAACAGGGATTCCTGTCCATCTGGAAATGATCTTTGCGATCTCATCATCTGTCACAGCCTCATGCACCAGTCGGTTGTCACTTTCCTTTGTATTGCGTTCCTCGATCTCAAGCTGCTGCTGAAGTCTTGGAAGCTCTCCATACTGAAGCTCTGCAGCCTTTTCCAGGTCATAGCTCTGCTTTGCCTTCTGTATCTGCTTATTCACATCCTCGATCTGCTCACGAAGCTTCTGAAGCTTTTCTACAGAATGCTTTTCATTGTCCCACTGAGCCTTCTGAGTATTAAATTCATCCCGAAGATCAGCAAGCTCCTTCTGAAGGTCTGCAAGACGCTCCTTACTTAAATTATCTGTTTCTTTTTTAAGGGCAGACTCTTCAATCTCCATCTGCATGATCTTACGTCTCTGCTCGTCAAGCTCGGTAGGCATGGAATCCAGCTCCGTCTTGATCAGCGCGCAGGCCTCATCCACAAGGTCAATGGCCTTGTCCGGAAGAAAACGGTCTGTAATATATCTGTGCGAAAGTGTTGCTGCCGCCACAAGAGCACTGTCTGTGATCTTTACTCCGTGAAATACCTCATAACGCTCCTTCAGTCCACGAAGAATGGAAATGGTATCCTCCACAGTAGGCTCATCAACCATAACCGGCTGGAAACGACGTTCCAGAGCAGCATCCTTTTCAATATACTGACGATACTCGTCCAGGGTGGTTGCTCCGATACAGTGAAGTTCCCCTCTTGCAAGCATTGGCTTCAACATATTTCCCGCATCCATGGCGCCGTCTGTTTTTCCTGCTCCGACGATCAGATGAAGCTCGTCAATAAAGAGAATAATGTTTCCCTCGCTTTTTTTCACTTCCTCCAGAACTGCCTTCAGACGTTCCTCAAACTCGCCTCTGTACTTGGCTCCTGCTACAAGCGCCCCCATGTCCAGAGCAAAAATCTTTTTGTTTTTCAGTCCTTCAGGAACGTCTCCGGCAACGATTCTCTGAGCCAGTCCTTCAATGGCTGCTGTTTTACCGACGCCCGGCTCACCGATCAGAACCGGATTGTTCTTTGTCTTACGGGAAAGAATCCTGACAATGTTGCGAATCTCCGCATCACGGCCAATTACCGGGTCCAGCTTCTGGTTGCGGGCTTTTTCCACCAGATCCTCTCCATATTTATTAAGAGTATCATAGGTTGCTTCCGGGTTGTCGCTGACTACCCTCTGATTTCCCCTTACTGTGGAAAGCGCCTGAAGGAAGCGTTCTCTGGTGATTCCAAATTCATCAAAAATCTTCTTCATGCTGGGGCTCGGCTGCTTCAGAAGAGACAGAAACAGATGCTCTACAGAAACGTACTCGTCTCCCATAGCTCTTGCTTCGTCTTCTGCGCTGACAAGAGATTTATTCAGGTACTGTCCGAACCTGAGATCTCCGCCGCTTACCTTTACCCTGGCATCCAGGGCTTTTTTTACTGTATTAACAAAATATTCCTTATTGATCTCCATCTTATCAATAAGCTTGAGAATCAGGCTGTCCTCCTGACTGAGAAGAGCATACAGAAGATGCTCCTGCTCCACTTCCTGATTGCCGTATTCATAGGCAACCTTTTCCAGATCCTGAACAGCCTGTATGGATTTCTGTGTAAATTTACTGATATTCATAGGCTCTCCTCCTCTATCTGCAAATAAAAATATAACTGGTTACTTCTGGTTTTTGCCACCGTAACATTGTTGTCTTGTTCTAGTTCTTGTATAACATATCACGTTTTGTTAGCAGAGTCAAGAGGTGAGTGCTAATTTTTTTTGATTTTTTTTGCAAACCTTTTAAAATCAATGGTTTGCAGTATCCTATTTCTTTTGAAATTGTGATTTTTTCTGTTTTGACACCAATTTGACACCAATTT
>NZ_CABVDF010000074.1:0-11829 GCF_902497045.1 uncultured Blautia sp.
TAATTTACAGTAGTTGTCAAGAAGGACGGAGGAAAAATAAATGGCGACCATTGACTTAATCGTATTAGGAATGTTAAAAAAAGAGGAATTAAGTGCTTATGACATTCAAAAGCTGGTGGAATACCGGAATATCTCAAAATGGGTAAAGATCAGCACACCTTCTATTTATAAAAAAGTGATTCAGTTAGAGCAGAAAGGGTTGATTTCCAGCCGAATAGAAAAGGAGGGAAATATGCCGGAAAAAGCAGTGTATTCTTTAACAGAAAACGGAGAGATAGAGTTTGAAAAACTGATGCATGAAATTTCTAAAAAGCCGATCCATATGTTTTTGGATTTCAATGCAGTCATCGTAAATTTAGAGAGCATGCCAAAAGAAGAGCAGAAAGAATGCCTGAATGAGATAGAAATGAATATAAATATTCTTTTAAACTATTTGGAAGAGAATCAGAAATTGAAAGAAAAAGCGGAGGATGTTCCGGCAACAGGCATGGAGGTGCTTCGCCAGCAGATACTATTGGCACAGGCGATTAAGACGTGGATTGCTGATTTGAAAAAGTCATTGATTTAATGGCAGATAGTGTATTTTGAAGTACGAATTTTATTTACAGCCAGCATACGTTCCAGATTACAGAAGAACGGAAAAAGTTTGCAATGGAATGTATGCCAGTCTACGAGAAATATTATCCGGAAAGTACGGCTTCATGTGTCAGTATGATCGAAAGACCGGAGCAGATACCGTATGGTCTGTAATCCATGATATAAAGGAGCGTAAAATTTACAGGACAGATTGCAGTATATTCACACCGTAAAAGGAATGAGGTATAAGTTTTATTTGGAACTGTGTGAGGAAATCTGCAGGCGGGGCAGATTATGTGACAAAGCCTTTTTCAGTGGCAGTTCTTTGTAAAAAGGTGGCGGCGGTTTTTGCCAATCTGGAATTACGGACACCTCGCCACGATTTGTTTGACGACGGTTTTTTGAAAGTTGACTTTTCCGAACAGAGTGCTGCGCTTGCAGGAAAACCTCTGGAATTTACCCCGAAGGAATACCGAACTCTATTTCTGTTTGTAAAAAATCCCCGCATCATTTTGACAAAACGGCAGATATTAGAAAAACTTTGGGATGTGAACGGAGACTTTGTGGATGAGCATACGCTGACTACGATTATCAGCCGTATCCGCAAAAAAATTGAAACAGATGACCACAAATATATCAAGACAGCTTACGGCATAGGTTATCAGTGGATCGGTGGTGAGTCATAACGGATCTGCAAAATTTATCTGTCAGATTATTTTTGAAAAGGATAGCAGCAGGGACTGCGCTTACTTTGGCTATCCTGATACTGATTTTTTACCTATTGACAAGGGATGTACATATTGTGATCTGCGGCTGTATTTTTACGGCTGCGTTTTATATCTGGGGGATTGTTTTTCTTCACTATTTTCAAAAGAAGTTGTCACTGTTTACAGATGGATTATGCCGGACGTTAGATGATATGATGGACGGCACAGAGCAGCCTCAAATAGACTATGAAGCAGAAACCCTATTGTCCCGGATCAGCCATCGTCTGGAACGGCTGTATCATGTCATGCAGAAAACAAGACAAAAAGTAGAATTGGAAAAAGAAGACCTGCAATCTTTAGTGTCGGATATTTCCCATCAGACAAAAACGCCAATCTCTAATTTGAAGATGCTCAATGATACCATGCTGACACGGTCTTTGACAGAGGAAAAGCAGAAAGAGTTTTTGCTGGCCGCAGGCAGTCAGCTTGATAAGCTGGAGTTTCTGATTCAGGGGATGGTGAAAACTTCAAGTTTGGAAACAGGCGTGATTGCTCTTACAAAACAGGAAGCTCCTATTGAAGATACATTAGTAAGCGCGATCAATGGAGTTCTGGCTGCGATGGAGCAAAAGAAGATCAGTTTTTCCGTGGATTGTCCATCTGATCTAACCGTATCTCATGACAAACGCTGGACGTCAGAGGCAGTGTTTAATATTTTGGATAATGCCGTAAAGTACACTTCTGCAGGCGGCTGCATACAAGTGAGTGCAGAAGTGGGAGATGTATTTAAAAATTGATCTGCTGGATACAGGAAGAGGAATCCCTGAGCATTCTCAAGGCGCGATCTTCCGACGATTTTATCGGGATGAAGCCGTACATGATATAGATGGGGTCGGAATCGGCTTATACCTTGCCCGTGAGATCATTACCATGCAGGGAGGCTATATTACCGTCGAGTCTAAAGTTGGGGAAGGATCAACTTTTTCTGTGTTCCTGCCCATAAGATAATTCTGAGGCAGTCTGTTTTTGGCAGGCTGCCTTTTTTGAAAAATTTTTAGAGAACAATGGATTTTAGGACAATTCTGCAACAATTCTTTTTTATACTGGAAGTAACAAGTTGCTATATCATAAAGCTTGTCATTTTGCTATATTTTGAATCGTTATTGACTTCTATTACGGTTAGTGATATTTTTATTACAGTAACCGTAATAAGGAGGCAAAGATTATGCGGGACAATGCAAAAAGCGGAGCACTTACAGAGGTGACATTCTTTATTTTGCTTTCACTTTATACGCCGAAGCATGGATATGCTGTCATGCAATTTATTGAGGAAAGTACAAAAGGGCGGCTCACGCTTGGGGCAGGTACTTTATATGGTGCGTTGAACTCGTTGCAGGAAAAAGGCTGGATTGCACCTTTTGGAGATAGTGCGGGACGGAAAAAAGAATATCTCATCACAACACAGGGAAAAGAAATTGCACAAAAGGAACTTGTAAGACTCAATGAACTTGTAAGCGTGGCTAATGAAATTATTGGAGGTGCGGTATGAGTAAAAAGTATTATCGTTTCTTTGGCGGTTTGTTGACTGCTCAGGAACATTGGCTGAATAAAATGTCCCAAAAGGGCTATCGTCTGATTCGGGCAGAAAAAATGTTGTATGAATTTGAGGCGTGCAAACCGGATCAGGTAAAATACTGTGTGGAGTTCATCGGGCAAAAATCGAAAGCCGACGCGTCTGATTATCACGCATTTTTAGAAGGGATGGGTTACAAAAAGGTGAAGAGGTGTTTGTTTTATGATGAAACGTGAGAAAATGATCCGACTATGGTTTGATATGTGGCTTAACCAGCAGGATATGGGAATTGACAATATATTTACAGAAGATGTAATCTATACAGAAAGCTGGGGACCCCAGTATAGTAATCGTAAGACAGTAAAGCATTGGTTTCAGGAATGGAATACCCGCGGCAAGGTGGTTAGTTGGGAAATTAAGCAATTTTTTCATAAGGGAGATCAAACGATTGTAGAATGGTATTTCAAAAATGAGATGGATAATGGGAGTATCGAAGAATTTGATGGAATCTCGCTGGTTGAATGGACAGAGGATAATAAAATAAAGGCATTAAAAGAATTTGGGTGTAATCGCAATACCTATAATCCATATCAGGAAGGCGATATTCCTCAATTCAGAGCAGAAAAAGTGAATTGGTTTTGAGCGCGAGGAGGTAAAACAATGATGTATCAAACAGAATTAGTAGAAGAAATTACCGTGGAAAATGTGACGGAGAAAATCAATGCCAAAATAGAAGAAATGGAAAAGGAAGGCTATCATCTTGTCACGATGTCTTTTTTAGGAATGGAAAGAGCAGTATTGGTCTTCAAAAAAGGGCTAAAGGGTAGTTTGCTTTAACATATATTTTGCCTTTAGTTTGCAAATAATCAGAATTTGAGGTGACAAATGTGAAAGTATTGGTTAGTGCCTGTATTATGGGAGTGAACTGTAAATATAATGGGAAAAACAATAAAAATTCAGCGGCTGTCAATTTTTTGAAGGGTAAAGAAGTTATTTCTATCTGCCCGGAAATTTTAGCAGGAATGAAAACACCAAGGCCATGTGCGGAAATTGTGGATGGAAGAGTAGTTGATGAAAACGGAACAGATGTCAGTTCAGAATATGATAAAGCAGTGGAAGCTGCATTATCGCAAATTCAGAATGAAGAGATTGATTTGGTTATATTACAGTCCAGAAGCCCTACCTGTAGTGTTAATCAGATATATGACGGCAGCTTTACCGGGAAGTTAATTCCCGGAATGGGATTGTTTGCAAAGGCATTAAAACAAAGAGGATATCACGTTATTGATGTTGAAGAAATATAAGTCTGCCATTTTTCATTTGTTGAGGTGAAAAGTTTCTAACGAATTAAGGAAGCACTTTGATAATTGCCTGATGTAAATGTCAATGGGAGCATAAGCAACTATATCATATTTATGTTTTTTTTCACGGAGGCTGATATGAAAGAAAAAATAATGATAATAGAAGATGATCCGTTGATACGGAACGAATTGAAAACGCTGCTGCAAAGCAACGGCTATGAAGCAGCCGCACCGGAGGATTTTTCTGATGTGATCAGACGGATTAAAGCAACGCAGCCGCACTTGATCATACTGGACATCAAGCTTCCGGGAGTCAGCGGCTTTTCTCTCTGTACACAGATCCGTACTTTTTCTGAAGTGCCAATCATCTTTGTGACGAGCTGTAATACCGATATGGATGAATTAAACAGCATTATGCTGGGCGGAGATGCATTTATCACGAAACCATATAACACAGCGATCCTGCTTGCAAAAATCGCTTCCCTGCTGAAAAAAGCATACCCCGCACAGCAAAGGGAACAGATCGTTTATGGAGATGCAGTGCTGCACCTGGAATCCAGCAGTTTAGATTATCATGAACAGAGCGTAGAACTTACCAAGAATGAATTGAAAATTCTCTATTACCTGTTCAAGAATGGAGGAAAAATCTGTTCTCGTGGAGATATAGTCGAGTATTTGTGGGACAATCAGCTATATGTGGATGACAATGCTTTGAGCGTCAATATCAACCGCATACGGGAAAAACTCGCAGAAATCGGTCTGACGGATTTTATTAAGACAAAGCACCGACAGGGGTACACGATATGAACAGCAGACGATATTGGAAAAACAGGCTGCCATTTCTGCTGACGAACCTTGTTTGTATGGCTGCACTCACTGTATTTCTGTTGGTGTGCGGCAATTCGGTTTCCGCAGCAGTATTGATCCTGATTGTATGGGCATTGATTTTGCTGACGGGACTTGTTCTTACTTACTGGAAACGGAAAAGGCAGATGAAAAAACTTCTGGATATGTCAGAGCAGCTCTCCGAAAGATACCTTATTTCCGAAGTGATGGAACTGCCGGAACAGGCTGAGGATCAGGTTTACTATCAGCTTTTGAAAATGGCTGGGAAATCCATGCTGGAGCAGATTGGAGAGGTTGAGCGGGAACGCCTGGAGTACAAGGAATACATTGAGCAATGGATACACGAAATCAAAACGCCCATTACTGCCATGAAACTCCTATGTGAAAACCATCGGACAGACTGGATAAAGGAACTTCTGCTGGAACTGGAAAAGACCCATCGCTTTACCGAACAGGCCCTTTATTACGCCCGAAGTGAGCACACAGAGAAAGATTATTCTGTCCGGGAAATGGCGCTGTCTCAAGTGGTACATCAGGCCATTGCAGATAACAAATATCTGCTGCTTCAAAGTGGTATGCGTATGGAAATAGAGGAAATGCCGGATATAGTTTATTCAGATGAAAAGTGGGTGCGATTTATCTTAAACCAGCTAATTGCCAATGCGGTAAAGTATCGTACGGAACAGCCGGTTCTCCACATTTCTACTCATAAACGGCAGGATCAGGTTGTTCTTGTGGTGGAGGACAATGGAATCGGGATTGCTGCATCCGATCTGCCCCGTATCTTTGAAAAGGGATTTACTGGTCAAAACGGTCGTATGGTCCAGCAGTCCACGGGAATTGGTCTGTACCTGTGCAAACGGCTTTGTGAAAAGCTGGGCATTGGCATTATGGCGGAGTCGCCGGAACATGGCACAGCCATTTCACTTTCTTTTCATATTAACTGTTTGATCCATGAAGTGCAGAGCTGAGAACTGTTCTGCACTTCTTACATTTTTGTTAGAACTTTGTAAGAAAACTTGATACAAACGAGACCGCTCTTATTTTACAATAGAGATCAGAGGTGATAACAATGAAAGAAATTTTGAAACTGGATCATATCCAAAAATATTATGGGAATGGCGGGAATGTTACAAAAGCAATTCAGGACATCAGCTTTTCCATTCAGGAGGGAGAGTTTGTAGGGATCATGGGGGCATCCGGATCGGGAAAAACTACACTGCTCAACTGTATTTCCACCATTGATACGGTCAGTGCGGGGCATATCTATCTGGATGGGACTGATGTGACGGAAATCAACGAAAAACGGATTGCCCGGTTTCGCCGTGAAAATCTTGGCTTTGTGTTCCAGGATTTTAACCTGCTGGATACGTTGACTATTTCGGAAAACATAGCCCTGGCGCTGACCATCAACAAGGTTCCCGCTGGCGAGATTGACGGACAGGTACAGGAAATGGCAAGAAAGCTGAATATCACGGATATTCTGGATAAGTACCCCTATCAGGTGTCCGGCGGCCAGAAGCAGCGGTGCGCCTGCGCCAGAGCTATTATCAACCAGCCTAAGCTGATCTTAGCGGATGAACCCACCGGTGCGTTAGACAGTCACTCGTCCCAGATGCTGCTCTCTACAATCCAGAGTATCAACGAAGATCTGGGAGCCACAATCCTGATGGTGACACACGACGCTTTCTCGGCAAGCTATGCCAATCGTATTCTCTTTTTGAGGGATGGCGCGATCTTCACGGAAATCCGTAAGGGTGGTGATTCCCGCAGGACTTTCTTTGAAAAAATCCTGGATGTCCTCACCATGATGGGAGGGGGCATGAGCGATGTACGCTAAACTTGTTTTCAAAAATGCAAAGCGGTCTGTGAAGGACTATTTGATTTATATTGTGACCATGACACTTTGTGTCACCTTGTTCTATGCGTTTTTGTCTATCAGCAGCAGCCACTATCATCCAACCATTGGTGCGGAATATAACATTTCCCTGCTGGCTGGAGGTATGAAACTGGCAATTTGCGGAATTAGTCTGCTTCTTTTGTTCCTGATTCATTATGTCAATCGTTTCATGCTGAGAAAAAAACAAAAGGAGTTTGCCGTTGAGGCAACACTGGGAATGGAACAAAAAACCATAGGGTTGCTCTTTTTTTGCGAGACCTTTTTTCTGCTTATACTCTCTGTGGTGGTGGGTATCCTTCTGGGAATGATCGTTTCTCAGGTCATTACGGCTATGCTGCTTGCATCTTTTGGGAAACCGTACGCTTTTTCCTGGTCCTTTTTTCCGGATACCGTATTGTTGACAGTAGGATTCTTTACTTTTTGTCAGATGCTGGTTGGGATAGGAAATGTACGCATCCTAAATAAAAGCAGGATTATTGAGCTTATGACAGCAAACCGACAGAATGAAAAGCCTCTTCATAAAAGCAGATGGATGCCGGTGATCTGTATTTTCTATGGCATTATGCTGCTGTGGATGCTGGAGGTAGGTGCTGTAAAATATCATTTTTACTTCGATCCCAGACATCCGCTTCCTGTAAAGCTCATGTATTGGGGAAATGTCCTTTTCCCTGCACTGACGCTGCTTTGGGAAATCGCAGGTGCTGTTTTACACAGAAAAATAGGATTTTCCCGATATCTTTGCGGGCTTCTGGCTGGTGCAGTATTGACCGCTGTACCGATTTTTTCCATCGCAGAACTGGAAAAAGCCTACTTCCTTGGATTTGACGCCCCAACTCTGAATCAATATTTGCTGTTTGGGGTTGCGGATATTTTGTTTATCATTTCCGCAGTCATGTATTTATCGAATGCGGTGCTCCTATACTGGAAGGAGTCTAAAGTGTCCCGCAAATATCACAATACGAGTTTATTTCTGTTTGGACAGCTTTCCTCTAAGCTTGCTACCAATACGAAAACGATGACGATAATTTGTGTGACTCTGACTTTTTCTATCTGCCTGTTTGTCATTGCACCGGTTTTGACAGGATGGAGTCTGGGCTATCTGGACAGTCGGGCAGTCTATGATATTCAAATTTCAAGCCGCTACAACGATGTTTATGAAGTGGAAAATCTTCCGGATACAGACTATGGGGAAATCACAGAATTCATAGAAAAAAATCAAATTGCGATAGAGGATGATCTGACTTTTTCAGAGTATCTTCCAAAACGAGACTCCTTTCACCAGCGGGTAAAGTACGATTTTCCTCCTTTGGCAATTTCGTTGTCAGATTATAACGCTGTTCGGAAAATGTTGGGATATGAACCTATTGCCTTACGAACGGATGAATTTGCTACCCACTGGCATCGTGCAGCAGAGTACAAGGATATTGAAAACTACATCGCTGCCCATGCTTTATTGGAAACTGACGCAGGCACCCTGAAACTCAGTGAGAATGCTGTTTTTCAGGAGCCTGTAGGGGAATCCGTCTATAATCTTTATACAGATGTGGTGTATATCATACCTGACGAGATAGCGCAAGCCTTGCTTCCGGTGCAGAGCAACCGATTTGTGATGACCCAATATCCGCTTCCCTTCAAAACGGCAGAAATGCTGGAACAGCTTCTTGGGCGTTCTTATCCGGAAGATCCTGATAAAGACAATCTGCCAGGCTACAGTACAACGATTCATACTACGGAAGTGAACCATACAATCGCGCTTAACTTCATCCTAAAAGCGGCCTTGATCTACAGTGCAATTGTACTGATGGTGATGTGTCTTACCGTGCTGGCGCTTCAACAGCTCCTGGACGCAGAAAAAAACAATTACAGATTTTCTGTTCTGCGAAATATGGGAGTGGAAGAGAAGGACCTGCATACTTTGGTTCTAAAGCAGCTTGATGTCTGGTTTGGGCTACCGATCACAGCGGCAATCGTTTTAGCAATGATTGTGATTGGCTATTTTCTTCAAAGTGTTTCTGCTGAAATCTCAGCTTATATTGGCTATGGAGCCTTGATGCGGCAAATAGGTATCATTGCCGGGATTTTCGCTTTGCTGCTGAGCTGCTATTTTCTCAGTACATGGCTGCTGTTCCAGCGTTCGATTCGCAGCAGCTCCGATAGCGTAAGGTGATGGGAGGAAGATATGTACTGGAAGTTAGCAATTCAAAATATCCGCAGAAGCCTGCGGGATTATATCATTTACTTTGTGACGCTTACCTTGACTGCGGCATTGATGTACTCATTTTTGGCACTGGGCTTTTCATCAGATGTTCTTGCTATGGCAGAGAATATGTCGATGCTGACTACCGGAATTTTGCTTATGTCAGCTCTGGTTGCTTTTATGTCTTCGTTTGTGATCGGCTATGCAATCCGCTTTATGCTGGGACGACGGAAAAAGGAGTTTGCAACCTATGAACTGATCGGCATGGAAGCAAAGACGGTACGCAATTTGTTCCTTGCTGAAAACAGTATCATCGGCACCGGAGCCTTTCTGCTTGGTTCCTTGGTCGGTACAGGACTTTCCGGTTTGCTGAATCAGGTGGTAAAAAATATCTTTGAGGTGCCGCATACCTATCGGGTTTCCTTTTCTCTCCAGGCATGGGCAGTAACATTTTTGTTTTTTGTCTTGATGTATGGTTTTGGGATACCCGGAATTAAAAAGCGACTTGAAACAATTCCTGAACAGTGGGAAATGGCAGCCGGAATTGCAGTCCAGTCAACAGTTCCCAGAAAAAGTAACGATGGGTGTTACCGTAAAGGCGTGAGGTGTTGCCAATTCGCTGACTGGATTTACAGCGATTTCATTCTGCGGATTGTATTTAAGCATTATTTTTATCATCCTGTCCTGCTCGATTCTTGCATTTGAGCAGCTTTCTGCCATAGACAAAAACCAGAAGAATTATGCGGTCATTGACCGTTTGGGGGTACCGGAACGTAAGCAGGCTTCCCTGATCCGCAGGGAACTGTCCACAGTCTTTTTGATTCCATTGTTATTCCCGCTTTTACTGACGTTTTTGCTGATAGCAGGGGTACAGTTCTTTTTCGGAGAGGCAATTTTGCAGCAGGGACTTGTACCTCTTTATGGGCTGTGACGCTCCTGCTATTCTGTGCAATCTACCTGACCTATTTTGGCGCAACAATGTTCTTGTTTAAAAAGGTTATTCTTCGGCCTGAAATGAGATAAAACTTAAAGGAAACGATTGCCTTAATTGCTCTCTGTGAATATGATACAGAGTTATTTTCAAACACAATATGATATTCTGACTGCTTATAGCGGCCAAGAAGCACTCAAAAAAGCTGCCTGCAAACCGGATTTGATTTTACTGGACATCAATATGCCAGATATGGATGGGCTGACTGTCTGCCAGAAGATAAGAGATTATATTACTTGTCCTACCTTATTTCTGACGGCACGTATTGAATCCAGCGATAAGATCATAGGATTTCAGGCCGGTGCGGACGATTATATCGTCAAGCCCTTCGATCTGGATGAATTGGGAGCGCGTATTGCCGCACATTTGCGCCGGGAGCAGCGACGCCAAAATCATTCGGCAGTACGCTTTTTTGGTGAATTGATACTGGACTATTCCGCCCGAACAGTTACAATCAATAATCAGAACATCCCGCTATCTAAGAGGGAGTTTGAGATTGTGGAGCTTCTTTCTCTCAATGCTGGACAGGTATTTGACCGCGAGCGGATTTATGAGCGTGTGTGGGGCTTTGACGGGGACGGAAACAGCAATACAATTATGGAGCATATCCGGAAAATACGTGCTAAATTTGCAGTACATACATTGCATAATTACATTGAAACGGTTTGGGGGTGCGGTTATCGGTGGAACGCCTGAAAAATATGGGACTAAAGAAATCTTTTCTCCTTTTATTGCTCTTCCTGTGGGCGGGCTTACACTATCAGGAGTTCTATATTACCACATTAAATTGAAGCAACCGATTACTGTACTGCGAAATGGTATTACAAAGATTCAGAACCACGACCTTGATTTTTTCATGACCGCCTATACGATGTGGGTGATACAATCTTTGTTGGCAGTACGCCGTTGGACAGCAGCAGTTTATCTCTGTATCTTCGAGAATATCACGATAATGCTCCGTCTATGTATCCATCAATCAGAACTGTAAAAGAGGGACGTTTGCCAGCGGCAGCAAACGAAATTGCATTGTCAGAAGATACTCTTCAATATCTCGGATTGGATGCTGCGGTTGGGGATACAGTTTCTTTGGATATGCGTGTGTCTGTTATGGATGGTTCTCTTCCAGAATTTGAATATTCCTGAAAATTCACATTGACGGGTATACTGATTTGTCAAAAATTTTCAAACAGTCTCATTGCATAGGAATGATAAAGAGATTATCCTTAAAGTAGGAGGTGGCAGAAATGGCAAACGAAGATAAAAAAGATTTTAATGCTATGTTGCACGATAATAAGGATATGCCAAAATTTCAAATCATCACAGACCAGAAAAGTATTGAAAAGTATGGTGGCAGTAAAATGTATCTTGCACCGCCAATCGACTATGACAAAGTAATGAAAAAAGTTCCGTATGGTAAAGTAATTACCGTCGGGGAAATACGAAAATACTTTGCAGAATTGAGTGGCGCTGATTTTACAGAACCGATTACAGCGGGAATTTTTGTTTCCATTGTTGCATGGGCGAGTTATCAGCGTTTCGAAGATGAAACGCCTTATTGGAGAACATTGAAAGCAAATGGAGAACTAAATGCTAAATATCCAAATGGTATTGAAGCTTTCAGGGAAACCTTAAAAATACAGTAAGGCATCAAAAATCAGGATGGATTTTTGGTGTCTTTTTTTATTGTTAGGGCAAGGCCCTGTTTTACATTGTGAAGTTTTTCGTTGATCCGAAAAAC